>NZ_CAXGPO010000025.1:0-42151 GCF_964011655.1 uncultured Spongiibacter sp.
GTCTACGCGACATCACATATCTACCGCGGAAACACTGACCGCTCCCGGGACCAGGACATCAACGGTATTCACTTTGTCGATATCCCCTGGGTATTCAACAGTGACTCCGCCATACGCCAAGCCATTAATGCGCACTTTGCTCGCAGCGATGCCTTTCAGCGGATGTATGCCCTGGGCGTAGACAGCTTCCGTTTGCATATGCGTATTAATCAATTACGCACAGGCAGTGGGCAAGTGTTCGGCGAAACAGGCACACTCACCTTGAATGCCTTGGGCCAAATAGAGCGCGAACTCACACTGGCGGAAATTCGCGGGGGTGTCGCGGTCATCGATGCATCAAGCCAGGAATAAACTTGTTTAACCGCAAGCAAAAAGGCGATAACGCCGAGCGTTCAGCCTGCGACTTTCTACGCAAACAAGGCCTTATCATCGTCCAGCAAAATTTTCGTAGCCGCTTTGGAGAGATCGACATTATTGCTAAGGACGGAGAAACACTGGTGTTTGTGGAGGTCCGCTTGCGCAATAACCGTCGCTTCGGCGGAGGTGCGGAATCGGTCGACCGACACAAGCAACAGCGCATTATCCAAACGGCCTCACTCTACCTAGCAACTCACAGCCAGTGCGAACTTCCCTGCCGTTTCGATGTCATTGAAGCATCGGAGCAGCAAGGCAAATTCCAACTACACTGGCTACCTAATGCCTTTCAGCTATAAGGATTCCGCACTGTGGATCAATCAGAACACGTGGTAGACCTGTTTCACCGCCACATAGAGAGCTGCATGTACACCATGGAAGCACTTGGTGAAGGTATTGCGAAAGCCAGTGAAGGTATCGTCGAGTCCATGCTCAGCGAGAACAAAGTGATCTGTTGTGGCGAGGGCACTCAGGGCTTAATCGCCCAACATCTTGTTACCAACCTGCTCAACCATTTTCAGCATGAGCGCCCAGCGCTTCCGGCGATGGCGCTAACGACGGATTCAGCAACTGCCACGGCAATCGCATCCCAGTCAGGTTACAACGATATATTTGCCAATCAGATCCGGGCATTAGGTCATCGCGGTGACTGCCTCTTCATCTGCTATCAGGGCGGCAGTGCGAATACGCTGCGCTGCATTCAGGCTGCACACGAACGCGAAATGCGCGTAATCGGCCTCTCGGGCCCAGATGCCGGTGACGCTAGCGCGCTGCTGCAAGCCGATGATATTGAGCTGGTCTTTCCCGTGGACAATGCCGCCCGCCTAACAGAAATGCAGCTTGTTGCTGTTCACGCAATATGCGAGCTCATCGACAGCCAACTATTTGGAAGTTATTGATATGAATACTTACCTTCGCACCTTGCAGGCGCTAGCTTTGTCCCTGAGTCTTGCTTCCTGCACGCAGATACTCACTGCTACTAACGACGCACCGATACAGGAAGACCCCGGTAGCCGCAGCCTTGGCAGCTATATTGACGACCAAATTATTGAAACCAAAGCCACCGTCAATATCCGCAAAACCCGCCCGGAGCTCGAGGACGCACACATTAACGTCACCAGTCACAACGGCATTGTGTTGCTCACAGGACAAGTGGCTAACGCCGAGCTAAAACAGCAAGCCGCCGCCGTTGCTGACAAGCTCAAAAAAGTGAGAAAGGTGCACAACGAACTCAGCATTGGCGAAGCCAGCAGCATGCTCACACGCAGCAATGACAGCTGGCTGAGCACCAAGGTCAAAAGCCGCCTATCCCTTAACGAACAGCTGGATGCATCGCGCATCAAGGTCGTTACAGAAAAGGGTGTCGTCTATTTGATGGGTTTAGTATCAAAGAGTGAATCAGATATCGCGGCGCGCGTGACCAGCGAAACAAAAGGCGTGCAAAAAGTGGTAAGGGTATTTGAATACTACTAGGGAGGTAAGTAGCCCGAGGATTCGAGCTACTACTGTTACTTGACTACTTTCAGGCTTGGCCGCCCCGGCTGCGGCTTAGCACTCGACGTCGTGTCGGAGCCCGCCCCATCCGGCGGTGTTGTCGGCGGCTCGTCGGCATCGAACAGCATGCCCTGGCCATTTTCTCTGGCGTAAATTCCGAGCACAGCGGCAACGGGCACACGGATATCTTGCGCAACACCGCCAAACCGCCCTCGGAAACCCAGCTCGTCGTTGCCGACATCAAGACCAACAACAGCAGACGGAGAGATATTAAGAACAATTTGACCGTCTTGCACAAACTGCTGGGGCACTTCCACTCCCTCCATCATGGCATTCACCAGAATGTAGGGAGTGCAGTCATTATCGACGACCCATTCATAGATCGCTCGGATCATGTAAGGGCGGCTGGAGTTCATTGCCATAGTGATTAGGCCGCGCTGTTTTCGCCGCGCATTTCCCGCTCTTTCTGTGTCAAGCTCTCCTGGAATGAGGGGCGCTCAAACAGGCGAACCATGTATTCCAGCAGCGGCTTGGACTGACGAGTCTGAGGAATTTCCACGCCCAGCAGCTCCAATCGCCATAGAATCGGAGCTAAACAGCAGTCCACCAATGTGAACTCTTCATTCATAAAGAATGGCTTTTCAGCGAAAATCGGTGCGATCGTCAGCAGGCTGTCACGCAGCTCTTTGCGCGCTTTATCCTGTGCTTTTTGGCTGCCGTTCTGAATTTCATCGACCAGACGACACCAGTCGCGCTCGATGCGATAAATGTACTGACGGCTCTCACCACGCGCTACTGGATATACCGGCAGCAATGGCGGATGAGGAAAGCGCTCATCGAGGTATTCCATCATCACTTTTGACTCATACAAAGCCAAATCGCGATCCACCAGGGTCGGCAAACTACCATAGGGGTTGAGCTCAGCGACTTCCTCGGGAAGGTTGCTTGGATCAACGTCAACAATATCGACGGTTACACCCTTTTCTGCCAATACAATCCGCACACGATGGCTATAGTGGCTGGCTGCATCAGAAAAAAATGTCATTGTAGAACGCTTGGCAACAACGCCCATTGAACTCACCTCAAACTATCAATCTATATGACAAGAAACGGGCAGACCTCAAAATGAAGCCGCCCGTCTATAAAACCCAGCTGTTCGCAGGTTTACATCAGTGCACGTCTTTCCAGTACTCGCGGTTAAGCAGGTAAGCAAAAACGAAGAACAGCGCAATAAACGCCAGCACATAGACGCCAATGCGCTTACGCTTCGCTTGTACAGGCTCTCCCATGTACTCAAGGAAGTTCACCAGGTCGTAGATAACGGCATCATACTCTTCCGGAGTCAACGACCCTTCGGTAGCGTAGGTGAAACTGCCACATGGGTTCAGGGCATTGCCTTTTTCATCGAAAAGCACATCTTCACCCGTTAACGGGTCGCGCAGTATACCACCATTGGCCGCCTGCACCGGGCCCGGCGCACACTCAGGCATACCTTGCAGCTCAGCGAGAACGTGAGGCATACCAACATCTTTAAACACGCGGTTATTTACGCCGTATGGACGTGAAGGGTCAGCGTGAAAAGTGCGCAGGTAGGTGTAAAGCCAGTCGGGGTTACGCGCACGCGCAACCAGCGTCAGATCCGGTGGCGCAGCGCCAAACCATTTCTTTGCTTCGGCCTCGTCCATGGCATTGGTCATCAATGCACCGATTTTGGCCGACTGATCGAACTTAAGGTACTGCTCAAACAAGTCTTCGGGGATATTCAGGTCGTTGGCAGTACGCTGATAACGCCCGTACTGCAAAGAGTGACACCCCATACAATAGTTCATGTAGGTTTGGGCGCCACGCTGCAAGGACGGCAGGTTGGTAACGTCCGTCTGAATTTCATCGCAATCCATAGTGCCGCAGTTATGCGCTGACTCCGCACCGACCGCCTTCAGCGGAACGATGGTCAACAGCGCAACGACCAGCAGAACGCCCATGCTCTTCCAGAAGCCCATGCCGCCATCGGTCACCCGGGTCGGCTCAGCTTTAGTCGCTTCCCACTTGGTCCAGAAAGGCATTAACAGGAAGAAGGCAAAGTAAATCACTGAGCAAATTCGAGCCAGCAAAGTACGGCCTTCGGTCGGCGCCTTAACACCCAGCACACCCAAAATCAGGAAGGCTGCCGCAAACAGTACGATAGCAACCTTACTGATACGCCCTTTATAGCGAATGGACTTCACTGGGCTGCGATCAAGCCAAGGCAACAGGAACAGAATCGCTACAGACGCGCCGAATGCAACGAAGCCCCACAGCTTATCGGGAACGGCACGCAGCACCGAGTAAAACGGCGTGAAGTACCAAACTGGAGCAATGTGCTCAGGCGTCTTCAAGCCATTGGCGATTTCAAAGTTCGCAAACTCGATGAAATAACCGCCCATTTCAGGCATGAAGAAGATGATGCTACAGAAGACAAACAAGAACACCGCCACCGCTGTCAAATCGTGCACGGTGTAGTACGGGTGGAACGCCACGCCATCCAGGGGGATGCCGTTCTCGTCCTTGTTCTTCTTGATCTCAACGCCGTCAGGGTTATTGGAGCCTACTTCGTGGAGCGCAAGGATGTGCAGAACAACCAAGGCCAGAAGAATAATCGGCAGCGCAACAACGTGCAGCGCAAAGAAGCGGTTCAGGGTAATACCAGAAATCAGGTAGTCACCGCGGATCCACTGCACAATATCTTCGCCGACAACCGGAATGGCGCCGAACAGCGAGATAATTACCTGCGCACCCCAGTATGACATTTGACCCCATGGCAATACATAACCAACGAAGGCCTCTGCCATCAGCGCCAGGAAGATGAACATACCGAATACCCAAATCAGCTCACGGGGCTTCTTATACGAGCCGTAAAGCAGGGCACGGAACATGTGCAAGTAGACAACAACGAAAAACGCCGATGCTCCGGTTGAGTGCATATAGCGTATGATCCAACCGTATTCGACATCACGCATGATGTATTCAACGGAGCGGAACGCCTCCTCAGCACTCGGCGTGAAGCTCATTGTCAGCCATACACCGGTCAGCAGCTGGTTTACCAACACCAGCAACGACAACACACCGAAGAAATACCAGAAGTTAAAGTTCTTAGGTGCATAGTACTTACCCATATGGGTATCCCATGCACGCATAATTGGTAGGCGGGCATCAACCCAGTCGCGCAGACCAATTAACATCTTCATTACGCAGCCCCCTGATCGACACCGATGACGAGTACATTGTCACCTTCGTATGAATATGGCGGAATATCCAAGTTACGCGACGCAGGTGAGCCCGCGTAGACGCGACCAGACAGATCGAAGCGTGAGCCGTGGCAAGGGCAGAAGAAGCCGCCTACCCAGGCATCGCCACCCAAGTCGGGAACACCGACTTCTGGACGGTGCTTAGGTGCACAACCCAAGTGGGTGCACAAGCCGATCAAAACGAGATACTCAGAACGAATAGAGCGAGCAATGCCTTCAATGTACTCCGGCTGCTGCGCGCCTTCAGATGCGGGGTCTTTCAAATGTGTTTCGATAGTAGAAAGCTCTTCGATCTGCTTTTCTGTGCGGCGCAGTACATAAACTGGCTTACCGCGCCACTCTACTACGACCATTTGGCCCGGCTCTAATTTACTGATATCTGCCTTTACCGGTGCACCTGCCGCTTTAGCTTTGGCACTGGGATTCCAAGAGCCCACGAATGGCGTTGCCACCCCAACTACGCCTGCGGCACCGACCACCGAGGTAGCTGCGGTCAGAAAGCGCCGACGCCCCGTGTTTACGCCGTCATTACTCATGACGTTTCCCCCATAACATACGAATAATCAGACTAAACCGCCCCAATAAGGGAGCGACAGCTAATTTCAAGTGAGCCAAATACTAATGAACTTGGCCCGGACTGACAATCAATTCCCTGCTCGCCAGCATTATCCCGCCTCTCAAACGGGCAAAAAAAAACGCCCACAGTTTTTCTGTTGGGCGTTTTCCGATAGCCGCCAAAGCGCCTTCCGGCCATTCGGCCGCAGTGGTTAACGCTTGGAGAACTGTGGCTTTCTACGCGCTTTACGCAGACCAACCTTCTTACGCTCAACTTCACGAGCATCACGAGTCACGTAACCGGCTTTACGCAGGTCACCACGCAAGGCTTCGTCATACTGCATCAGCGCACGTGTAATACCGTGACGAATCGCACCGGCCTGACCAAAGCTGCCGCCACCGCTGACGTTTACTTTGATATCAAACTTCTCAACCATATCGACCAGCTCCAGAGGCTGACGAACGATCATACGAGCAACTTCACGACCAAAGTATTGATCTAGCTCACGATCATTGATCGAAATTTTACCGCTTCCCGCCTTCAGAAAGACGCGAGCTGAAGAAGTTTTACGGCGACCAGTGCCGTAATATTGAGTGGCTGACATAGTACGCTTCCGTTAAATATTCAGTTCGATGGGCTGTTGGGCAGTGTGAGGATGCTCAGCGCCAGCATAAACTTTCAGTTTCTTGAACATAGCTCGACCCAGGGGGTTTTTAGGCAGCATGCCTTTAACCGCACCCTGAATAACTCGCTCGGGGGCTTTATCGATCAGCTTTTCGAAGCTGATTGACTTCAAACCACCGGGGTAGCCAGTGTGATGATGGTAAATCTTGTCTGTCGTTTTCTTGCCAGTTACGCGAACTTTCTCCGCGTTGACAACAACAATGTAGTCGCCGGTATCGACATGAGGCGTGTACTCAGGCTTATGCTTACCGCGCAAGCGATGCGCAATCTCACTGGCCAGACGACCCAATGTTTTGTCGGCGGCGTCAACCACGAACCAGTCGCGAGTGACATCGTTGGGTTTTGCACTAAAGGTTTTCATGAATCTCGCCTATGGGGACCGTACCGAACAAAGAGCGCGAATACTACATAAGCGCCAAATGATTTTCAAGCTAAAAACACAGCTTTCTTAAACAAACACCGCGAGAGCAAGCCGCCACTATGGGCGGTGCTCTCGCGCCAGATATTCCTTGGACTGCATTTCGAGCAAACGGCTCTGGGTACGCTCAAATTCAAAATCTAATCGTCCGCCAGCATACAGCGACGCCAACGGTGCGGCTGCAGACAATACCAGTTTTACATTGCGGTCGTAAAACTCATCGACCAAATTTATAAAACGTCGCGCCTGGTCATCTCTTCCGGCGCCCAGTATTGGCACATTGCCAATCACCACGGCGTGGAAGATTCTCGCCAGCTCGATATAGTCGTACTGACTTCTGGGGCCATCACACAGCTCATCGAATTCAAACCACGCCACGTCGTCAGCCACTTGCTTGGCGACAATATTTCGCCCCTCTATATCCAGCGCAACATTCGCCTCGGGTGCCTCGGGCGCCAAACTGGTGAAGCTACGCTGCAAGCTGGCCTCCGCCTGGTCGTCCAGGGGGCTGTGGTACAACTCTGCCTGCTCGAGGGCCCGCAGACGGTAGTCCACCCCACCATCGACATTCACGACCTCAACATTTTCTTGAATCAAGGCGATAGCCGGCAGAAAGCGCGCCCGTTGCAAGCCATCTTTGTACAATTGGTCGGGAACAATATTTGAGGTGGCAACCAGCACCACGCCGCGCTCAAACAAGCGTTCGAACAAGCCTGCGAGAATCATGGCATCGGTGATATCGGAGACAAAAAACTCGTCAAAGCAGATGACCCTCGCCTCATCCGCTATGCGGTCTGCCACCATAACAAGGGGGTTTTTCTCCCCGGCAAGGTCCTTTAGCTCGCGATGAACGCGCTGCATAAATCGATGAAAGTGCGCACGCAGCTTATCGTCAAACGGCAGAGTGTCGTAAAACGTGTCCATTAAATACGTTTTGCCGCGCCCCACTCCACCCCAAAAATAGAGCCCTTTAATGGAGGCAACCGGCGGCGCTTTGCGAAACCTGGCAAATACTCCCGCCAAACCGCGCCCCTGAGTTGTCGGCGGTGCAGCAATCAGCTCCTCGTACAAACGCTGCAAACATGCAACAGCATGCGCCTGAGCTTGGTCATGGGAAAACCCGCCCGACTCAATATCTCTCTGATAGCGCTGTAGAGGTGAAGACATACTGCTCTCCCTAGTTTTGACGGCGGCAACTTTACCCAGCGCAATGCCAATTGGCAATTTTTCGCTTCAGCTGGCTGCCCCAATCATCCGAGCCAGTTATACTGTGGCGAAACACGGCAACATGTCGTGAGCAAGGAGGAAACACTGTGTACGAATTGAGCACCCTGATCGCCGTAGCCATTATCTGCCTGCTGATAGGCAGTGCCGCAGGCTACTTTATGCTCAGCCGCATCAGGCCAGAACAGCAGAGTCGCGCTGCCTTGGAAAAGCAGTTTAATGACATGCAAAAGCAGCAACAGGACTACCAGCAAGAAGTCAGCGGCCACTTTGACCGCACCGCAGAGCTACTCAACGACCTTGCTGAAAGCTACCGCAATGTTCACAACCACATCGCCAGTGGCGCACGCGACCTGCACAGCACGGGCATCAGTCCCCTGCAAACCCTTCCCGAGGGCCGCCCCGTACTCGAGGGCAACCCCGCTGCCGGCAAACCTTCTCAGCAGCCACTGGACTATGCGCCGCGCCAACCGGGCAGCAAGGGCGCCCTCCATGAAGAGTTTGGCCTGGACAAGGACTCAGAATCCGAACAGGAACCTAAACCGCCGGTGGCGCCCCACGCCTAACCCCGCTTACGCTGGGTTATCAACATCGATAAACTGATGCTCGATTCCCAGCGTCTCCGCTAGCTTGGCGCCAAGCGCGCGCACGCCGTAGCGCTCGGTGGCGTGGTGGCCCGCCGCAATGTAGTGCAGCCCCTGCTCCCTTGCGCTGTGAATGGTCGGCTCCGATACCTCGCCACTCAGGTAGGCATCTACCCCCAACTCTGCCGCACGATCGATATACGATTGCGCCGCGCCGGTACACCAGGCAATTCGGTGAATGGGGTGCTCCCCCACCTCCTCCAGCAGTGGCTCTCTCCCCAAAACGCTGGCCACTTTGGCAGCAAAGTCGCGCGCGGCCATCGGCTCACTCAAACGCCCCACATTGCCGACCGGCCTGGCCGAACCATCCAACCCCGCCTCCACCACAAACCCCAGCTCTTTTGCCAACTGAGCGTTATTACCCAGCACCGGGTGGGCATCCAAAGGCAGGTGGTAGGCAACAAGGCTAACGCCGCTCTCTAACAGACGCTGGAGGCGCCGGCGCTTCATACCTTTGACGCAGGGGTCCTCTCCGCGCCAAAAAAAACCGTGGTGAACCAGCAGGACATCAGCGCCTGCGTCCACAGCAGCATCAATCATCGCCTGACTGGCCGTCACGCCACTAACGATACGCCGCACCTCAGCCCGCCCTTCTACTTGCAGGCCGTTCGGGCAGTAGTCCGTAAATGCCTCAGGCTCCATGATAGCGTTCGCCTCCGCCACCAACTCTTGCAAACTCGTCTCCTGCAAACTCGTCGCCACATTTCCCCCTTGTTAATTCGGAATCGTTCACATTCGTGATAGGCTATCACGCCCCGCCGGACGCCAGAACCACAGCCTGCTCCCGGCTAACGATTATGCTGCTGAAAATTGAGGCGCTGCGGTGAAACTGCACTTTCTGAAAACGCTTTTCTGGCCGAGTATCTGCGGATTGCTGCTCGGGCTCTTCATCCTCTCTTACCAGCCAGGCGGCGCAGCACCGGGCGATTTCTCAGCAGCCGTGGAGAAGGCAGCACCTGCGGTCGTTAACATCTACACCACCAAAGTGGTACAGCAGCGCCACCCTCTCGCCAACGACCCCTTGTTCAAGCACTTCTTTAATCGCAGTGGCAGGGCACGGCAACACTTGGAGCGCAGCCTTGGCTCGGCGGTTATCGTCGACAAGCGCGGCTATCTGCTCACTAACTTTCACGTTATTAAAGATGCCGACGAAATTTTGGTGATGCTGCAAGACGGCCGCCAAGCGCTGGCCAGCGTGATCGGCAGTGATTCCGACACCGATCTGGCGGTACTCAAGATCGACCTGGAAAACCTAACCGCGATCCAAGCCGGACAGCCAGAGCAGGCGCGGGTTGGCAATATTGTGCTGGCCATCGGCAACCCCTACGGCTTTGGCCAAACCGTAACCCAGGGGATCATCAGCGCAACGGGACGCTATGGACTGGGTTTGAGCCAGTTCGAAAACTTTATTCAAACCGACGCCGCGATCAACCCCGGCAACTCCGGCGGTGCATTGATCGACCGCGACGGCAAGCTCCTGGGCATTAACACGGCGATCTATACCCAGAGTGGCGGCTCCACAGGTATTGGCCTTGCGATACCCACCGACCTTGCGCTGCGCACGATGAACGACCTCATCCGCTACGGACGGCCGGTACGCGGCTGGCTGGGGATTGAAGTTCAGCCTCTGGGCACAGGCACCAATGGCGTGGTTATCACAGGCCTGGCCAGGAATGGTCCAGCGGCCACCGCGGGTCTTCAACTGGGTGATATTTTAACGGAGATCAACGGCGAGAAAGTTGGCGACGGCCACGCCGGGATGAGACTCATCACCGACACCCGCCCTGGCGAAACCGTTCGACTAGGCCTGCTGCGCAGCAACAAACCATTCTCGGTAACCACTAAAGTTACGATGCGCCCTGAGCAACAGGGCGGCTAGCGGGGAAAGCGAGCGTCGAAAGACGCCAACAACTGAGCATGCTGCTCGGCAGTGCCCACGGTAATACGCAGATAATTATCGATACGCGGCTGCTTGAAGTGCCGCACAATCACCCCATCCTCTCGCAGGGCCGCGGCAATATCCGCGGCTGCCAGCGTCCGGTGGCGCGTGAACAAAAAATTCGCCGCAGAGGGCAGCGACTCAAACCCACGCTGGCTGAGCTCAGCGCGCAAGCGCTCACGTTCGGCAATCACCGCATCACAGCACTGCGCAAAGTACTCGCGATCGTTAATCGCCGCTTCCGCCCCCGCTAATGCCAAACGGTCCAATGGATAGGAATTGAAGCTGTTTTTTATCCTATCCAAAGCGTCAATCAGCTCTGCTGAACCAATCGCCAAACCCACTCGCAGGCCCGCCAAGGAGCGCGACTTGGAGAAGGTTTGCGTTACCAGCAAATTGGGATATTCATTCACCAAGCCGACCGCCGACTCGCCACCAAAGTCGATATACGCCTCATCAACAACCACAACGGTTTCGTTGTTCACCGCCAGCAAACGACGAATTTCATCCAAGGGCAGCAAGCGTCCAGTGGGGGCATTGGGGTTAGGGAAAATAATGCCACCATTGATGCCGGTGTAGTCACTGACATCTATCGCAAAATCGTCCGTTAACGGGATGCGCTCAAAAGGAATGTTATACAGCTGGCAATACACGGGGTAAAAGCTATAGCTGATATCGGGAAAGAGCAGCGGGCGGCCGTGTTGGAATAGACCATTAAAAATATGAGCCAGCACCTCGTCGGAGCCATTCCCCACGAACACCTGATTGGCTTCAACGCCATAATAATCAGCAATCGCTGCCCGCAAGCTGTCCGCATTTGGGTCCGGGTACAACCGCAAATCATCGCCCAGTGCCGCTTGCATTGCCTCGATAGCCTTAGGCGACGGTGGGAAGGGATTCTCGTTGGTATTGAGCTTCGTCAACTTGCTCAACTTGGGCTGCTCGCCCGGCACGTATGGCTCGAGCTCTTTGACGCGAGGGCTCCAAAACCTACTCATCGCCACCCCCATCCCGGAGTCGATACTCGGCACTTCGCGCGTGTGCCGTCAGCGATTCACCACGCGCCAACACCGACGCGGTTTCAGCGAGCACAGCAGCACCGGCGGGAGAGCAGTTAATCACCGAGGAGCGTTTTTGGAAGTCATACACGCCAAGCGGCGATGAAAAACGCGCGGTGCCTGACGTCGGCAGCACGTGATTAGGTCCTGCACAGTAATCCCCCAAGGCTTCCGGGGTGTGCCTGCCGAGAAAGATCGCTCCTGCATGACGGATCTGCGGCAAATATTGCTCGGGCTCGTCAACGGATAGCTCTAAGTGCTCCGGCGCAATGCGGTTCACCAGCTCGATAGCTTCCGACATATCCGCCACAGCGATCAGCGCGCCGCGCTCACTCAGCGAACGCCGGATCATATCCTCGCGCTCCATTGTCGGTAAAAGCCGGTCGATGCTTGCCGCCACTTGATCCAGATATTCCGTGCTGGGCGATATCAATAATGATTGCGCGTCTTCGTCGTGCTCGGCCTGCGAGAACAAATCCATGGCGATCCAGTTGGGATCGGTTTTGCCATCACAAACGACCAGTATCTCGGAGGGGCCCGCGATCATGTCCAAACCCACGCTACCAAAAACTTGCCGCTTTGCCGTGGCGACATAGATATTGCCAGGCCCGACGATCTTATCCACCTTGGGAATGGTTTCGGTACCATAGGCAAGTGCCGCAATCGCCTGCGCGCCACCTATCGCAAACAACCGATCCACCCCGGCAATGGCGGCAGCGGCCAAGACCATATCATTCACCTGACCACCCGGCGTGGGGGACACGGCAACCAACTCAGCCACCCCAGCCACTTTGGCTGGAATTGCATTCATTAATACTGACGAAGGATAGGTTGCCTTGCCACCCGGCACATACAAACCCACGCGATCCATAGGCCGCACTTGCTGGCCAAGCACCGTTCCATCAGCCTCTTGATATTGCCACGACTCCTGACGCTGATGCTCATGGTACAAACGAATTCGCTCCGCCGCCCGCTCCAGAGCCTGCCGCTGCTGCGCATCAATACGCTGCAATGCCGCGTGCAACTGCTGCTGGCTGAACTCCAGCTCGGCAACTGACGCCGCTTCCACGTTATCGAAACGGCGCGTGTAGTCCAGCAGCGCCGAGTCGCCGTGCTCACGTATATCGCCCAGCACACCGGCGACCGTACTCACCACGCCCGCATCCGACACAGAGTCCCAGGCGAGCAAAGCATCGAGCCGGGCATCAAAGTCCGGCGCGCTGCGGCTCATTCTGTTGATCACTGCCTTGCTCATTTTCAGGCCTCCGCGGCTCGTGCGCTAACTGCCTTTTCCAAATCGTTGATAATGCCCTGAATGACCGCGTGCTTGCGCTTCATTGCCGCCCGGTTCACCACTAACCGCGAACTCACTGGGGAGATCAGTTCCAGGGGCTCCATACCGTTCGCTCGCAAGGTATTACCGGTATCAACGATATCGACGATTAGATCGGCAAGATCCATCAGCGGCGCCAGCTCCATGGCACCGTAAAGCTTGATCAATTCCACTTGAATACCGCGCTCGGCAAAGTGGCGGCGGGCAACGTTTACAAACTTTGTCGCAACGCGCACGCGCCCTTGAGGCAGCGGCTCGCCCACCCGCCCAGCGGTCATTAGCTTGCACCGCGCGATGTTCAGATCCAGAGGCTCATACATGTCCTCAGCCCCTAACTCGAGCAGCATATCTTTACCGGCAATGCCGATATCAGCCGAGCCCAGCTTTACGTATGTGGGTACGTCCGTACCTCGAATCACGATCAATTGAATATGGGGATGATTTGTCGCGAAGATCAACTTTCTGCTACTGGAAATATCCTCCAGCGGTTCAATACCCGCCTCCGCCAAAAGAGGCAGCGTCTCTTTGAGAATACGCCCCTTCGTTAGCGCTATGGTAATTGGCTGATCCACGCTTACAACTCCCGAATTAGGCTTTACCGCCAATACTTGCGGCAATGGCCAGACTAATATTTTTTAACTGCTGACCCGGCGAATGTCGGCGCCGAGCGACAAGAACTTTTCTTCAATACACTCGTAGCCGCGGTCAATATGGTAGATGCGGTCCACGAGTGTCTCACCGTCAGCCACTAAACCAGCAATCACCAGACTCGCCGACGCGCGCAAGTCGCTGGCCATTACCGGCGCACCTTTCAGGCGTTCAGTTCCGGTAATCAACGCGGTATTGCCATCGACGCTAATGTTCGCACCCATACGATTCATTTCGTGGGTTTGAATCAAGCGGTTTTCAAAGATGGTTTCGCTCACTTTGGCAACGCCCTCAGCTACCGCATTCATCGCCGTGAACTGCGCTTGCATATCTGTGGGGAATCCCGGGTATGGCACCGTCTTGAAACTCACGGCCTTGGGACGTCGGCCTTCCATATCCAGGCTAATCCAGTCTTCGCCATGCTCAATTTTCGCGCCGGCTTCTTCAAGCTTAACCAACACAGCATCTAGCGTGTTGGGATCGATATCCCGCAGTTTAATATTGCCGCGCGTTGCTGCAGCGGCAACTAAGTAGGTTCCCGCCTCTATGCGGTCTGGCATCACCGAATAACTGCAGCCACCTAACTTTTCTACACCATCAATGGTGATGGTTGCACTACCATGGCCGGAAATCTTGGCTCCCATAGCGATTAAGCAATTCGCCAAGTCAATAATCTCTGGCTCTCGCGCCGCATTTTCCAGAACTGTTCGCCCCTCGGCCAAACACGCCGCCATAAGAACATTCTCGGTGCCGCCGACGGTGACCATATCAAACAAAATATGGGCGCCCTTCAACCGCCCGTTGGGACAGGTTGCGGTAATGTAGCCTTCATCGACGTCGATCTGCGCGCCCATGGCCTCCAGGCCACGCAAATGCTGATCAACAGGACGGCTGCCGATCGCACAGCCGCCGGGGAAAGACACTCTGGCGCGCCCAAAATGGGCCAAAAGCGGACCAAGCACTAGGATCGACGCCCGCATGGTTTTCACCAATTCGTAGGGCGCGGTGGTCTGCTTCGTTGTGGCACCGTTGATTTCAACGCAGAGTTTCTCGTCAACCAACAGCTCAGTACCCATGCTACGCAGCAGGGCGATCATGGTAGTAATATCGTGAAGATGGGGCAGGTTACTGACTCTTACCGGCTCACTGGATAGCAGAGTCGCCGCCAGTATCGGCAGGGCCGCATTTTTTGAACCTGAAACGCGTATCTCTCCGCTGAGCGGACCACCGCCGCGGATTAACAATTTATCCATGAGAGCTCCTGCGCCGCCAACTACCTATTTGCCCATCAGGCTTCGGCAGGGGTCAGCGCCTTAATATTAATAGCGTGGAGAGAACCGTCTTTAATCCAGTCGTTCACGGCGGCATATACCAGCTGCTGACGCTTCACCGGGCGAAGACCGGCAAAGGCATCGCTGATCACTTGCACATCGTAATGATTACCTTCCCCACTCACTTCAAAAACACCATCTGCGAAGTGTTCGCGGAGTCGCGCCAGGATCTGTTCTGCTTGCATGCCTAAGGTATTCCGTAAATACAAAAATTAGGCGACGAATTGTACGCAATTGCGGCGGTCTTGGCGAGAAGACCGCCGCAGGTCTTCACTTGGCGGCCTGCTCCATCACCTCTCTCGGAGCAACCGTCCAGTTGTCGATCACTTTATCAATGTCGCCATCATAGGTCGCCACTGCGGTAGTGAACTGGTTTTGGTAGATCAACCCCAAATTCAGCCCCTCGATAATCACGTTGCGCAGCATCCAGTTACCGTCGCGCCCACGGCGAAGGGTATAAACAACTTCATAGGGCTCAGCGCGCTCGCCGTAGATGTGCTGGCGCACGCCGACGCTACCGGACAAATCCGCATCAGCAGGCAGCGGAAGTACTTCTATTTTGTTGCCATTGAAACCAAGCAGACCCTTTGCGTAGGTGTTGATCAAACCGTCTTTGAAGTTCTTGGTAAAGCGAATCACATTGTCGCGAAATTGCTCCCGCTCCTCTTTGGTGCGCAAGCTCTGGTAATACGCACGACTGCCGTATTTGCCCATTACCCCGCGAGCAAAGCTCTGGAAATCCACAACCTCATCCATAATTCGACGCACTTCGTCGTTAAAGCGTTGCGGATCTTCGGCAACGTACTCGCGCGCCTCTTCAATCACTTTCATCAATTCCTGCGTGGTACCCGCCACCACTTCATGAGGCCCGCGCTGTGCGTCAGCCGCCGACACGGCGCCCGCAAATACCACCAAACCCAGCGCCAAAAGCATTTGTTTGAACATTTTTTATCTCCGATAGTTAAGCCACGACCCGCATTACCGCGAATAGCCTGCCCTACACCCTTGCTAAGACAGCAGTTTACGGAATTGGCTCCCCGCACGACGACGAGGTAAACCTGTTAATTTTTCACATTGGAAATTATCATAGCGAAAATTAGCCGCCGCTTAACGGCATTATTGCAATAACGAGGTTTCCTCCCAACGATGGCATCTTCTTATCTCGACACTGCTAAACGCGTTATTCGCATGGAAGGAGACGCCGTCGACGCGCTCGGCGAGCGTATCGATGACAGCTTTAATCGCGCCTGCGAACTTCTTCTAAACTGCAAGGGCAGAGTCGTTGTCACCGGCATGGGTAAATCGGGCCACATCGGCAACAAACTGGCGGCGACCCTGGCCAGTACAGGCACCCCCGCATTTTTTGTACACCCCGGGGAGGCCAGCCACGGCGATATGGGGATGATTACCGCCGGCGACGTGGTGATAGCCCTGTCAAACTCGGGGTCAACTGCAGAACTGGTCACCCTGATCCCGCTGCTTAAGCTGCTGGCCGTACCCGTGATCGCCATGACGGGAAAGCCCAACTCGGAGCTCGCCAGCAGCGCGGATGTCCATCTCGACGTCGGCGTAGAACAAGAGGCCTGCCCACTGAATCTTGCCCCGACATCCAGCACGACCGTAACACTTGTAATGGGCGATGCGCTCGCCATCGCGTTACTGGAGGCCCGCGGCTTCACCGCCGATGATTTTGCCTTCTCTCACCCCGGCGGCGCGCTGGGTCGACGCCTGCTGCTGAAGATCGACAATATTATGCACACCGGGGAAGCCATACCGCACATCAATACTGGCGCCAAGCTCAGCGATGCCCTGCTGGAAATGAGCAGTAAAGCGCTGGGTATGACCACGGTACTCAATGAAGACGGCAGCCTGGCGGGTATTTTCACAGACGGCGACTTGCGGCGCGCGATCGACCGCGGCATTGACATTCACCAAGCGAAAATAGACGACGTGATGACCGCCAACTGCCGCAGCATCAAGCCCGGCACACTGGCCGCAGAAGCACTGCGCATTATGGAAGATAATAAAATCACCGTCTTGGTCGCTCTGGACGATCACGCAAAACCAGTAGGCGTGATCCACACCCACGACCTGCTTAAAGCCGGCGTCGCCTAAAACAGGGAACACCATGCAAACCATTCTCGAAAAAGCAAAAACGGTCACCCTACTGGCAATGGATGTCGACGGCGTACTGACCAATGGCAGCCTCTACTTTGGCAATAGCGGCGAGGAAATGAAAGCGTTCAGCATCCTTGACGGGCTGGGTATTAAACTGCTGCGCGACGCCGGCATCCGCCCCGCCATAATCACCGGCAGAACCTCTGAACTGCTGCTGCGACGCGCGCGAGAACTGAGCATCGAGTTAATCTACCAAGGCAGGGAAGACAAAGGCACGGCACTCGAAGAACTGCGCCAAGACCTCAAGCTAAGCTACGATCAAATCGCCTACGTGGGTGACGATTTACCCGACTTAGCCGCGATTCGAGCAGCGGGCCTGGGCATTACCGTCGCCAATGGTCACCACTTCGTCGCTCGCCATGCCGACTGGCAAACGCGTGCCGCAGGGGGCAGTGGCGCTGTGAGAGAGATCGCCGAGCTTATTTTGATGTCTCAAGGCAAGCTCAACGACGCACTTGAGCAGTTCCTGTAAATGGCTGCGCCGTCATTCAATATCAACGCTGCATCGGTCCTATCGGTACTGGCCGCTATCGCGGGCACCGTGATCTACCTCACGCAATTTAGTGAGAGCGGGAAATTGAGCCTGACTGACAGCTTCGAAGCCATCCCCGATGTTGACTCCCACCTACAGGGCATCGAAGGCTTGAAATATCGCCAAGACGGCAATGTGGCATACCGCTGGCGCGCCGACAGTGCCGAACGCATGATTTCCTCGGGCAACATCCAGCTCAATCAGCCCTTCTACATCGGCAATATCGGCGAGCAGCGGCCGTGGACGGCGCAAGCCATTACCGGCACACTGTCACAAAATGGCCAACAACTGCAGTTGCGTGGCAGTGTTGTTGTTGAAGACTTAATTCGCGAAGCACAAATCCACACAGAGCAACTCAGCATTGACCTGGAGCAAAGCCTGGTAGCAACGGATCAGCCACTGCGACTGCAACTACCCAATGGCGAAACCCAGTCGGAGGGCATGACGGCCGACCTCGTTAACGAGAAAGTCGAGCTGCTCGCGAAGGTAAAAGGACACTATGAACCGCAATAATCTACGCACCTTCGCTATTAGCGCCCTGCTCTGCCTCGCCAGCAGCGTGCACGGCTTGCCCGATGACCGCCGCCAGGCCATCAACCTCAGCTCAGATAAAGCCACCTATGAAAACAATCGCGGCATTTACACGGGCAACGTCAATATGTCGCAGGGCAGCCTGATTATTCGCGCAGACAAGCTGATTATTGTCGAGGCTGACAGAAAAGTAACCAAGGTTATTGCCCATGGCAGCCCCGCCCATTTTGAGCAACAACCCCGCGCCGGGGAAGGCGTCGTGGTCGCCAGTGCCCGACTCATAGAATACAGCCTAAATGCCGAGGAAATCCTGCTGCAAAAAGATGCCACCATCCGACATCAGGGCTCCAAGATCAGTGGCGATCGCATTGTATACAGCGGGCGCAAGCAAATGGTCATTGCCGATGGCGGCAGCCACAAACTCGATGGCAGGGTACAAATGACCCTACAGCCTCAGCAGGGCGTGAGTGATACCGATAGCCCTGCTCCAAGCACCACCCCCGACACCCCGGAGACTCCCCGCTAACATGCCCGTATTGAAAGCCAGCAACCTCGCTAAAGCCTACAAAGGCAGAGAGGTAATCAAAGACGTCTCCCTGAGTATTAACAGCGGTGAAATAGTCGGCTTGTTGGGTCCCAACGGGGCGGGAAAAACAACCTGTTTTTACATGATCGTCGGCATCGTCAACGCCGACCGCGGCCGCATTCAGCTCGACGACAAAGACCTGACACCGCTTTCCATCCAAGGTCGGGCCAAACACGGCGTCGGCTACCTCCCTCAGGAAGCATCCATATTTCGGAAGCTGAGCGTCGCTGACAACATCATGGCGATATTGGAGACCCGCAGCGACCTGAACCGCAAGCAACGCAAAGAAAAGCTCGATGCACTGCTACAAGAATTTCACATTGCCCATATTCGCCAATCGCCGGGTATGGCGCTCTCGGGCGGGGAACGGCGCAGAGTAGAAATTGCACGAGCACTGGCCACCGAGCCCAGTTTTATTCTGCTCGACGAGCCCTTTGCCGGGGTAGACCCCATATCGGTGAACGATATTCAGCAGATTATTCGCCACCTGCAGGCGCGCGGCATCGGCGTCCTAATTACCGACCACAACGTGCGAGAAACCCTCGATATCTGCGAAAAAGCCTACATAGTTGGCGAAGGTCGCATCGTTGCTGAGGGCAATGCCGAGGCCGTGCTCAACAACCAAATCGTGCGGGACATCTACCTCGGCGACACATTTACCCTTTGATCAAAAAATCGGCACAGCAATTGCTTTAAACGCCTATTGCAGCGGTGCGGCTGCGGGACTACACTGACCCTGAAGCATCGTCGTTTATGGCTACATAACGGCATTTAATCCCTCAGGTATGGTTGTAGTAGAAGTCATTGCCTATGAAACAATCGCTCCAGCTAAAAGTCGGTCAGCAGCTGACCATGACGCCCCAGCTGCAACAGGCGATTCGTTTATTACAGCTCTCCACCCTCGACCTTCAACAGGAAATTCAGTCGGCACTGGACTCCAACCCCCTGCTGGAAGTAGAGGAAGACAGCGACAGCCCGGAACCCCAGAGCAGCAACAGCCAGAGCGAAAGTAACGCCAATGAGGCTGACAGCAAAACGACCTCTGCTGAGGAGGCGCCCAGCAACGACGCTGACAGTGAATGGGCCGAGCGCAGCGACATCCCCGAAGATTTGCCGGTAGACAGCCAGTGGGAAGACGTCTACCAAAGCTCCGCACCTAGCTCCTCCACGGCCGGTAGCGCCGACGACGACTACAACAATGACTATCGCCACGGCAGCTCAGAGTCGCTCCAGGACCACCTGCGCTGGCAACTCAACCTCAGCCGGCTTTCAGAACTTGATCGCATCGTCGCTGATGCCATCATCGACGCGATCGATGAAAAAGGGCGGCTCACCGTCAGCCCCGAAGAGCTGGTGGACGCCTTCGACGACGACGATATCGAAATAGAAGAAGTGAATGCCGTCCTTCACCTCATCCAGCAGTTTGACCCCCCAGGTGTTGGCGGCCAGGACCTTCAAGAATGCTTGCTGATTCAACTTCGACAGCTCTCCCCAGACACCCCATACCTGACTGAAGCGCTGCAGATTGTCGAGCAGCATATGCCGCAGCTCGGCAACCGTGATTACAACCAAATCATGCGCCGCTGCCGGCTAAAAGAAGACCAACTGCGCGACACCCTGGCACTCATTCAAACGCTGAACCCCACTCCTGGTGACTGCGTGGGTAACGACGAAACGGAGTATGTGGTACCAGACGTATTCGTCAGCAAAAAAGAAGGCCGCTGGCTGGTTGAGTTAAACCCGGACATCGCCCCGAAAATACAAATTAACAGCCACTACGCATCGCTAGCCAAAGACAGCGGCACCAGCAGCGACAAAGACTATATTCGCGACAACCTCCAGGAAGCGCGCTGGTTCATTAAAAGTCTGCAGAGCCGCAACGAAACACTGATGAAAGTCGCCACCAAGATTGTTGAGTACCAGCGCGGATTCCTGGAGTACGGCGACGAAGCGATGAAACCGCTAGTGCTCCACGATATCGCCGATGCAGTGAGCATGCATGAATCGACGATCTCACGGGTTACCACGCAAAAATATATGCATACCCCGAGAGGCATCTACGAACTCAAATATTTTTTCTCCAGCCACGTCTCGACCGATACCGGAGGAGAATGCTCCTCCACGGCGATTCGTGCACTAATCAAAAAATTAATTGCCGCAGAAAATCCCAAAAAACCGCTAAGCGACAGCAAAATCACCCAACTGTTGGCCGAGCAAGGCATCAAAGTTGCCCGGCGAACCATTGCAAAGTACAGGGAATCACTAGTCATTCCGCCCTCTAACGAACGGAAAAGACTGGTCTAATAAGGCCCCAAAAGGCCCAAACAACGCGCCGGGAGGCGCCGGATGTTCTCAGCGATGAAGGAGCAAGATATGCAAATAACCGTCAGTGGTCACCATGTTGAAGTTACCCCGGCACTTCGCGATTACGTCAACAACAAACTCGCCAAGCTGCAACGGCACTTCGACAATATCACCAATACCGACGTTACCTTGTCAGTAGAAAAGCTGGTTCAAAAAGCTGAAGCCACCGTACATGTGGCTGGCGCCGATCTGTTCGCCACCTGTGAATCAGAGGATATGTACGCGGCCATCGACAGCCTCACCGACAAGCTCGATCGCCAGCTTATTAAACACAAGGAGAAAAACCTGGGCCACTAAAGGCCCGGGGATGTTCCGGAAACGTAAACATGACCCTTGATTCAATACTCAGCCCCGGACGTACCCACTGCGGTACGTCTGTGGGCAGCAAGAAACGCCTACTGGAACAAATTTCTATTTTTGTCAGTGAGGATAATGCGCAATTCAACGCCGACGAACTGTTCAACGAACTGCTCGCCCGCGAGCGACTCGGAAGCACAGGTATCGGGCACGGGGTTGCGATTCCCCACTGTCGCAGCCAGCAGTGCACCGAAATTACCGGCATGCTGCTTAAACTTGCCGAGCCTATCGACTTCGAAGCGATAGACGATCAACCCGTGGACTTAGTGTTTGCGTTGATCGTTCCTGCCGAAGCACACGACGAACACATTAAAGTGTTGGCAAGCTTGGCCAACGCCTTCAACGATGACGCTTTCCGCCAGCAGCTTCGCAGCGCAGACAGCGACAGCAGTCTTTATGAACGTGCGGTAGCGAGCTAGGCGTGAAGCTTATTATTCTCAGCGGCCGCTCAGGTTCGGGCAAAAGCACGGCGCTGCACCAGCTCGAAGACGAAGGTTTCTACGCCATCGACAACCTGCCGGTGTCACTGCTACCCGCACTCGTTACCGAACTCTCTCAAAGCACACTGAAAGTTCATCAGCAGGTTGCTGTCTGTATCGATGCGAGAAACTCACAAACGGAGCTCGCCCGCTTCCAAGAACTGTGCAAACAAGTTCGAAGCCTGGCCAGCTTGCGTATTCTTTTTTTGGATGCCAGCGACGACAAGCTCATTAAGCGTTTTAGCGAGACCCGTCGACGGCATCCACTGAGCACCGACTCCCAGCCGCTTAGCGACGCGATAAAGCAAGAGTCTGCGCTGTTGGAGCCCATTGTCGCCGAGGCATCGCTGACCATAGATAGCAGCGACATGACTGTGCATCAATTGCGCGCCACCATACGTGACCGCGTTCTCGGCGTCGACGCTAGCCGCATGGCACTACAACTAAAGTCCTTCGGCTTTAAGCGCGGCCTACCCATTGATGCCGACCAGGTCTACGATCTGCGCATGCTCCCCAACCCTCACTGGGACGAGGCACTGCGCAGCCTCAGCGGCCGCGACGAGGCCGTTCAGCACTTCCTCGATGCCCAGCCGCAAGTCCAACAGATGTATAGCGACATACTCACTTACCTGCTGCGCTGGCTGCCTGAGATAGAATCTGCCGGTCGCAGCTACTTCACCATCGCGATCGGTTGCACGGGTGGACAACATCGCTCAGTATACATGGCCGAAAAGCTGGCTAAGGCGCTTCGCGACACCTGTCCTGGCCTGCAAGTTCGCCACCGCGAACTTCAGCACTAACCTGGGCTGGACAAGGCGATGCAAGAAATCCAAATTCCTATCATCAATAAACTCGGCCTTCACGCCCGTGCTGCGTCCAAATTCGTAACCACCAGCACCGCATTTGCCTCTCGCATTCAGGTGTCGGCGGGGCAGCAATGGGTCGACGGAAAAAGCATCATGTCGGTAATGATGCTCGCGGCCAGCAAAGGCATGACACTGCACATTCGCTGCGAAGGGGAAGACGAACAAGCAGCCCTGGACGCTCTCGTCGACTTGATCGAACGCCGCTTTGACGAAGGCGAATAAATCAAATACTGCGCATTTCAGCGCGATTTCGCCCGTCTGCAATTGTTGCCCAGCGAAGATTAAAGGATAATTCTCGCCACACTGTGTGACTGCTATCCAGCAGAAAGCCGAACGCAACGCAGAGAGCTATATGGCCCAAACCGCAGAAAAGCCCCAAGCTGAAAGCCGCCTAGAGCTACTGAATGAAGCTCTGGGCTCCGGCGCGTTTCTGCAAATTCGGCGTATGCTCAACGGCCTGCCTCCCGTCGATGCCGCCCACCTTATTGAGTCAACACCGCAAAAAGTACGGGGCGTGCTGTGGCAACTTGTCGATACCGAAAATGAGGGTGACATTCTCCAGCACCTGAGCGACGAGG
The DNA here is from genome assembly GCF_964011655.1 of uncultured Spongiibacter sp. Classification (NCBI taxonomy): domain Bacteria; kingdom Pseudomonadati; phylum Pseudomonadota; class Gammaproteobacteria; order Cellvibrionales; family Spongiibacteraceae; genus Spongiibacter; species uncultured Spongiibacter sp. The sequence goes on from NZ_CAXGPO010000025.1 coordinate 23,499, forward strand.
TGCAGAGTCAGTTCCTGCGGCACATGGATGCCGAGGAAGTCGCCGCGATCACCGAGGGCCTCGAAACCGACGATATCGCCGATATACTCCAGCAACTTCCGGACCGCGTGATTCGCGAAGTGCTGGAGTCGATGGACCATCAAGACCGGGTGCGCGTCGAGCACATACTGTCCTACGACGAGGACAGTGCCGGTGGTCTGATGAACACCGACACCATCACTGTAAGGCCGAACATCACCCTGGATGTCGCGCTGCGTTACCTGCGGCGGCACGAAGAGCTTCCCGCAATGACCGATAGCCTGCTGGTCGTTAACCGTAATGACCAGTTCATTGGCTCACTGTCGCTGCGGAAACTGCTGGTCTCGGACCCCAGCGTTACCGTTCGTGAAATCATGGACACCGAAGTTGAGCCCATTGTGGCGTCCATGCCTGCGCGCGATGTTGCCAACCTCTTCGAGCGGCGGGACTGGGTCAGTGCCCCCGTGGTCGACGACAATCAATTGCTGCTTGGCCGAATCACCATCGATGACGTCGTCGATGTTATCCGCGAAGAGTCCGACCACTCACTGATGAGTATGGCCGGTCTGGATGAAGACGAAGACACCTTTGCATCGGTAATGACCACCGCGCCGCGCCGCGCCATTTGGCTCGGCATCAATTTGTTAACGGCCTTTATTGCCTCCGGTGTTATCAACCTTTTTGAAGGCACCATTGAAAAAGTCGTCGCACTGGCCGTACTTATGCCCATTGTCGCGAGCATGGGCGGTGTCGCCGGCACACAAACCTTAACCGTGGTGATTCGCGGGATGGCCCTTGGCCATATCAGCCGCAATAACAGTCGCTGGCTGATCAATCGAGAGGTTCTGGTAGGACTCATGAACGGGCTGCTGTGGGCACTCATTGTCGCGCTGGCCGCCAGTTACTGGTTTAACGACCCCTTAATCGGCGCCATTATCGCCGCCGCCATGGTAATTAACCTGATCACCGCATCACTGGCCGGCGCCATTTTGCCGCTGGTAATGAAGGCGCTGAACATCGATCCCGCGTTAGCTGGCGGCGTAGTGTTAACTACGGTTACCGATGTTGTCGGCTTTATGTCCTTCCTTGGATTAGCCACGTATTTTTACGCTTGAGTTCCACTCAAGCCAAGCCGATAGAGCAACCGTTATTGTGACCGATATAGACGATCAAGAACGCCCGAGTAAAACCGCACTGAAGCGCGAAATGGAAGCCCTGCAAAAACTGGGCAGTCGCCTCGTGGGCTTAAGCAATGCCGACTTGGCCCGGGTTCCCATCAACGATCCCGACCTTGAGGAAGCCATCGCCACGGCGCGGCGGATTAAGAGCCGCGAGGGGCTTCGCCGGCAAATGCAGTACATCGGCAAACTGATGCGCCGCATTGATGCCAGCGGCATTGAAGCCGCCCTGCTTGAACAGGAGCAAGGGCAAAAAGCATTGGCGCGACGCTTTCACGAGCTAGAGGACTTGCGAGACGATATGCTAGCCGCTGGCGTCAAGGGCGTCGACGCCGCACTACAACGTTTCCCCAATGCTGATCGACAGCGACTTCGCCAATTACTCATGCAAGCTGGCAAAGAAAAAACGGCGAATAAGCCGCCCGCAGCAGCGCGCAAGCTCTTTCGCTACCTGCGCGAACTTCAGCAAATTGCCAACGAAGAAGAAAGCCAGGCGTAAAACTAGAATCGCCGGTGTTGCGACACTGGCATTTCTTGACGCAGCGCTCGCTGCGCCGCCATGTCGATGTCAGCTGTCGCAATACCGGCGCCAAAGCCGAGTTCGGCGAGTACGCGCCCCCAGCTGTCAATCACGCAGGAACCTCCGGATGTCTCTCGGCGCGCGCTGTGAATACCGCCCTGATTTGCTGCAATAACCGCTACCTGATTTTCAATTGCACGCGCCCGCAGCAGTGGCAACCAATGCGCCAGCCCCGTGCGCCGCGTAAACGCCGCCGGTAGCGCCAACAATTCCATCCCGTCATCGAGCATCAGGCGAAACAACTCGGGAAAGCGCAGGTCGTAACAGACCGCTACGCCAAGCCGCCCCCAGGGGGTATCAATAACGCAGGGTCGCTCACCGGGAGCGTAGCGTTCCGACTCCCGGTAGCGTTGCTGTGCATCGCCAACGTCGGCATCAAACAAATGTAACTTGCGATAATCGGCGACACACTCACCACTGTCATTGAAGACCAGCGAGCTGGCATAACAACGACCATCCGCCGCAGGCAGTGGCAGCGTTCCCGCGACAATCCACATCCCCAAACGTTTAGCCTGCTCGGCCAGCCGCCCCCGTATCTCTGCGTGCTGCTCCCGGCAAGCCAATTCGGCCAGCGCTGAACCACTGTCAAAACAGGCAAAATTTTCTGGCAGCACCGCCAGCTGCACTCCCTGACGAGAGGCCTTCTCCAGATGCTCCAACGCGTCATTCAGGTTGACGCTCACCGCTGCGCCGGACACCATTTGCACCGCTGAGGCACGAAGACTCATGGCGCAACCTGCGATGGCATTTCTTGCCCCTTCAACTCAGTGGGTGAGACGTCAAAAATCTTTTTGAAGGAGAGTTCAGGCTGTTGAACAGTGCCCCGAATGTCATACACCGCACTGGAGAAGCTATCGACTTGCTCTTCGAACACTTTGGTTACCACATACGCTCCCGCAGCCGCCGGCAAGCCGCCAACCAGCGCCGCGACCCAGGGCAGGTTACTGCCAACAGGCAAGGTGGCGACCAGTCGCATATCTAAGGCCTCCGACACGAGGTCGATATTACCGCTCATCTGAAAACGGCTCGACGGCCCGCTAACTTCCAGTGGCTGGGTTAGCACCAATCGCTGCTGACCAAAGCCCAGTTCACCGCGCATGTCGTCAAAATGTACGCCTTTGCGGAAGACATCTCGAAAATCAAATTTCAAGCGGCGCACAATATTGGTCATATTAAAAATACCCAACACGCGCAATGCGCCACTGGCCGCATCTGAGGTCTTTAAAAACCGACCATTCTTTAAGGCGAATTTCACTCTTCCCTGACTCGCGCTCATCGCCCATTGGTCTGGTGAGCCTGGCCAGCTCACATTGATATCAAAGCCGCCGGAGCGCGTCTCTAGTGAGCGCTCATAACCGAGCGAGCTGAGCACTTTCCCCATGTCGCGAACCGCAAATTTACCCTTGAGCTGAGAGCCTCGGCGACCATTTTCCTGATACCACCAATGCAAGGCGTTTTGCCTGCTGGCGTCGCCCAGGTCGATGCCCAACACTTGCCCACGCAGGGCTAAGAAATGCGCGCCAAACAGGTCTGTGCGAAGGTCAAAACCGACACGGCCATAGTTTTTCTCGCCAATACTGAGTGATTCAATATCGACATCCAAGGCCGGAAACGACCTCGGATCAATATCGCCCAGATGTTCGGCAGCGGAGCCACTGCTGGCAAGGCTTGGCAGTGCGAGACGCTCCAGCATCAACACATAGGGGTCACCCAGCTGCGATGGCAGGGCAATATTCCCTGCTACCTCGTCACTGTCGACACGCAGCGTCCAATCCCCGCCTTCAGACCGGGCACTGATATTTGCGGAATGGAGGATTCGCCCAAGGACTTCCAGTTCATCGACCTTCAAGCGATCGACAAACACCGGGATTCCCCCTCCCGTCGTGGCAACAGGTTGCAGAGACTGCCATTCTAAATAATTGTCGAGGGCCAGCTGCCACTGATCCATGGCAGCAAACGCCAGCCCCCCACCAATACTCAACGCGCCCTCGCGCAACGGCGCTCGGTTGCCATCGCCCAGTGTCACGGAAATAGCGCCATCACGCTGGCGGTACTGCAAACGAAACAACTCAGAAAGCTCGACGCTGAGCGGTGCCCCTGAACCGGCAAAGGACTGATAAATCTTCAATGTCCGAGGCTCATCGGCGGCCTTGTATAGCGGCTGTGGCAATCGCACTTCCACTCCGCGCATCGCCGACTCGATTTCAATCCCAGGGCGCTTGCCACCCGCTTGCACATGCACATTCACATCTGTGCGCCCCTGCAAAAAACCGAGCGCAGGCTGCTGTAACCATGCGCGAACGGCAGCCATGTCCATTTTCCCGGACGCCTTCACATGGACGACGTCATCGCGCTGCTCTATGCGTCCTTGAATCGACTCCCCCAACACCGACGCCCGCAAGCCGGAACTATTCAAACCGCTATCACTGCGATACTGAAGGGGGCCACGGACGTTATTCAAGGACAAATTAACATCCGGCAAGGTAAGCTCTGACAGTGCTAAATCCGCGTGCACCGCCACCTCTGCATGCGGCTCACCGACTAACGGCATTGTCAGCGCGAAGCTGCTATCCACCACACCTTCCATGCGCCAGTCATTTAACACTCCCCCCGTCATTGCCCCGAGGGGGCTGCGCTTAAACAGGTCCTGAACAGCCGTCGCTTGCACACTAGCTGCGGTATTCACTGTTAGTACCGGGCCATCATGATCATCCAGGCGCACATCAACCCGTGGCAGCTGCATGCCCACGAAATTTCCCGCATACGCCGTGGCCCACACCTGCCCGTCATCGAGGTAGACCTGCGCCTGCTCAGAGGCAACCTCGGGCCACTCATCGTGAAAGACCAACGCCAACGCCCGCGTATCAAGCTTCAACTGCACCGTGCGCCCATCGTGGTCGCCACTGCGTAGCGACCCCCGGTATATAAATTCAGCCGTGGCTGCGCGGCCCGCGCGAATACTTTGATCCAACCAGCTCCGCAAGCCGGCATCCAGCACCTCGGGAACATAGGCCTTCGCCGACGCCAGCGGTAATTGCTGCGCCGCTATTGCCAGGGTCATTAGCGGTGGCTCTGGGGCCTCTTCTGACAGTGGCAGATCTAAACGCAGCAGGGCTGTTAGCGGTGCGTCTCCGTCTCGCGCCTGCAGCGGCGAGCTTCGCAGTACCAGCCGATCATTGTTCAACTGCCAATGTACCTCGCCGCTCATATTGTCGAGCGTGAAGGCCTGGGGGTATAAATTGGGAAACGCCAGGCTAAGCGTGTCGGTATCGATCACCGCGGTTCCGGTATTTTCATCGAGCTCCAGGTAGCCATTTACCCCCTCTGCACCCGGCGCCCCTTGCCAGGGCGCTAGCGCGACATTGGAAAGCTCACTTCGCAGCGAGAAGCTGGATGCTTCGCCGCGCTTAATATTCAAATGGAGGTTGTTAAGCCGCCCCGATGGTTGCAAGGTATCGAGGGTGTCCTGCAGGTCACGCTTCAGCACACCGCTGTCGCTCAGCAGCGCCGTACTTGCAGCCAAATCCAGCGCGGGCAGAGAAAATGTCCACGACACGGCGCCCTGATGGGTGAGCGACAGGCCCGCCAAATCCAACTGCTGGTCGCGCCACTTGGCCGAGAAATCGCTAAAGCCTATCTGCCAGAAGTCACCGCGGTGATGGCCGACAAACTCCATTGAGACATCGTGAAATTGTTCTGTCGACCCCCACAGAGCACCCGCCGCCAGGGTATCTGCCCGAATCGCCCCCTTTGCCACCATGCGGCGCCCCGCTTGCCAAGTCAGCCAAAGACGGCCGTCCACCGGGTTGTGAATAATCTGCTGATTGCGAAACAGGGGGGCGAGGGCTGAGAAGCGACTGTCGTCAAGCGATACAAATGCCGACGCCCGGAAATCGCGATCGCGCGGGTCACCATAGGCTTCGGCAATTAGGCGGATCTCGCCGGTTTGATCCGCACTCAGGCTGGCATAGCTACGCCGAAAATGCCCATCGCTCGACCAACTGAAGTCGCGACTGCGCACCGAGGTTTTGCTGCCATCAGCAAACATTAAGCTAACATCCAGGCTTTGCATGCTCGCCCGGCGCACCGCGAGTACAACATCGAGTAGCGTGTCTAAATTTGTCCCGCCACCGCCACCGGACATGCCGGGGATCGACCAGCGCCCGGCCTCATCTTGAAGTAAGTCGAGTTCAATATGACCCACACGCAGTTGCTTTAGGCGTGGACCAACACCGAGCAAACTGCCAATTGGATCGAGCACCACCTTGGCGCGGTCCAGCTTGATGGCACCGCCGCCAATATCCAGGCTTTCCACGCGCAACACCGGCGACAGCCCCGACCAACTCCCCGTCAGCGCCTCCGCCTGAAGTTCAATGCCAAGCGCCGCCTCAAGTTCGTTAAAAATTTCCGCTTGGTAACGCGACACCAAGCCGATGTACTGACGCCCCAAACTGGCGTAGAGCGCCAGTAGCACGAGTAGCAGCAGTGCTAAGCTCCAGACCAGAGCGTAGGCTCGTCGCAACAATCCCTGTAGCATCGCGATCAAGCCACTCGCGCTAAAACAGCGAATTTACAGCAGAACGACATCGAACTGTTCCTGGGTGTACATCGCCTCAACCTGAAAGCGAATACTGGCACCAATAAATTCTTCTAAATCGGCAACGCTGGCCGACTCCTCATCTAACAGGCGGTCGACCACCTCCTGCGAGGCCAGTACTAATAGGCTGTTACTTTCGTAGGCTCGGGCTTCGCGCAGTATTTCTCGGAACACCTCGTAACACACCGTCTCCGGCGACTTCAATGAGCCGCGGCCGTGGCAGTAGTGGCAGGTTTCACACAGCACGTGTTCCAGGCTCTCGCGAGTACGCTTGCGCGTCATCTCAACCAGGCCCAGCTCAGAGACCCCGGTAATACTGGTCTTCGCGTAATCCTTCTCCATCGCCCGTTCTAGCGCGCGCAATACCTGCCGACGGTGCTCAGCATCTTTCATATCGATAAAGTCGATAATAATAATGCCGCCCAAATTGCGCAGGCGAAGCTGGCGAGCCAGCGCTGCCGCCGCTTCGAGGTTCGTTTTAAATATGGTTTCTTCCAGGTTGCGATGACCGACAAATGCCCCGGTATTAATGTCGATGGTGGTCATCGCCTCGGTCTGGTCGATAATCAGGTAACCCCCGGACTTCAATTCAACCTTGCGGCCAAGGGCGCGCTGAATCTCGTCTTCAACGCTGTACAGGTCGAAAATCGGGCGTTCACCGGGGTAGTACTCCAGCTTAGAGCGAATCTCTGGCAGATAGTCTTTGGCAAACTCATCGACACGCTGGAAACTCTCCCGGGAATCGATGCGGATTTTTTCCAACCCGGGATGCACCAAATCACGCATTGTCCGCATAAACAGCGGCAGGTCTTCATAGATTACTGAGGGTGCCGTATCACGCTTCATACGACGCTCTACCGCCAGCCATAGCCGCCGCAAAAACGCGACATCCGCGCGCAGTTCATCCTCGCCCGCCCCTTCGGCAGCGGTGCGCAGAATGTAGCCATCCGTCAGTACTAAAGGCTCATCGTCATCGCCGTCCCGCAGGATGCTCTCCATCAAATCTCGCAGGCGCTGCCGCTCGTCTTCATCGTCAATGCGGTGAGACACACCGAGGTGGGACGCCCCTGGCATATAAACCAAGTACCGCGACGACACCGACAAGCGGGTACTCAAACGCGCCCCTTTGGTTCCCATAGGATCCTTGGTGACTTGAACGGTGAGCTGCTGACCCTCGCGGATTTTGCTGCGAATATCCGCGTGCTCACCGCCCTCTTGCTCAAGGGCGACAATATCTGAGGCGTGAATAAAACTGGTTCGCTCCAGGCCCACTTCAACAAACGCCGCCTGCATGCCGGGCAGCACTCTTACGACCTTGCCTTGGTAGATATTTCCAACAATGCCTTTAGAGCGGGTACGTTCGATATAGACTTCCTGCAACACCCCGTTTTCAACGACCGCAACCCGCGTTTCAACCGGCGTTACGTTAATCAGTATTTCTTCGCTCATGGTTTCACTCTGCCAATGCTGTCGGGGGTTCTATACCCACCTCGCGCAGCGCTTTACGGGTCTCGTATAGCGGTAGCCCTACCACCCCACTGTAACTGCCATTGATACGCTGAACAAACTGTGCGGCACGCCCCTGTATAGCATAGCTGCCCGCTTTGTCATCGGCCTCTCCGCTGGCGAGATAATCATTGATATCGCGATTGCTCAAGGGGCCAAAAAATACCTCTGTTGCCACTAACTCAGCGTGCTGCACACCACCTTGCGACACCGCTATTGCGCTGAGCACTCGGTGACCGCGATCACTTAAGGCGCGCAACATCTTTGCGGCCTCCGCGCGGTTGCCAGGTTTGCCGAGAATACGTCCGTCGAGGTCAATGGCAGTATCGGCAGCCAATACCACTGCCGCGGGGTAGCGCTGCGCAATCACATCGGCCTTTTCTTGCGCCATTCGCAGCACGTAGTCATCGGGGAGCTCTCCGAGGCGAACGCTCTCATCGATGTCGGCAGGGCAAATCTTTGCCGACAACCCCAACTGCCCCAGCAGGTCAGCGCGCCGCGGTGACGCAGAAGCAAGGATCAAGGTCATATCAGTAGGCCACAAACACACGCTGCAACCACGACATCATCGGGCGCAGGAAAAACCAAAGTAAGGCGGTGGAGAATACCGGCAGAAAAACCAACCAATGCGTCTGAGAAACGCCGTTTAAATTTTGCGCCCACTGATCGACAAGAATGCGGAACAACTCCAGCAGGGCAATCAGCGCCGCCTGCTTTCGCAAACTGAACATCCGCAGCTGTTGGTAGGATATTTGAATAATATAGGCGACGACGGCCAGCGAAAACGCATTCTGCCCCAACACCGTGCCAAGCAGAATATCCTGGATTATGCCGCCCAACCAGCACAGGGCAATTCCAACGTTTTCGGGCATTGCGAGCAGCCAGTATATCAACACCAGCATCAACCAGTCCGGCCGCAGCCAAGCCAGGCCAGCCGAGAGCGGCGCAATGGTAAGTACCAGTGCCACCAGCAAACTCACCGCGACAAAAATCAGCCCCTGAGCGTGAGAGTCCATGGCTTACTCCACCGCAATTTTGTCGCTAAATACCAGCAACACATTGCGACTGCGGTCGAGCTCTGCCAAGGGGCGTGCATTAATTTCAGCAAAGGGTTTACCCGGGTCGATGGCAACTCTGGTGACTTCGCCCACAGGGTAGCCTGAGGGGAAGCGGTCACCGAGGCCCGAGCTCACCAGCAAGTCCCCCACCTGGATATCTGTTGTCGCGGCAACATGGGCAACACTTAGCTCGTCGATACGACCACTACCCTCGGCCACCGCGCGCAGACCATTGCGGCTGATTCGCACGGGAATAGCGTGGGCACTGTCGGTAATCAGCAACACCCGACTGTGGTAGACGCCCACGTCGACAATCTGCCCCAGCAGGCCCTTGGCATCGATCACCGGCTGACCGACAAAGGCATTGTCGCGGCTGCCCTTATCCACCACCAGCATATGCCGATTAGGGTCAGAGGCCACACCGACAACTTCGGCAACGACCACCGTATCTTTGACGCGCTCCGCCGAGTTCATCAGCTCACGCAAGCGCACGTTTTCCGTACTGAGCTCGATATATTTCTGCAGTTTGGCGTTAAGAATCAGCGATTCGGCACGCAGGGCACGGTTTTCTTCAAGCAGGTCGCTGCGGCTACTAAACACGCCGCTAAACTGAGCACTCAAGCGAGAGGGCACATCGGCCAGCCAGTAAAACGGCGCGGCAACAACAGAAAGCTGGGTGCGAAGGGGGGCCATAGACTCCAGGCGGGCACCCAGAAGGATCAGGGCAAGCGCGAGGCCGCCCAAAAAGACAAGTCGACCGCCCGATGAGGGCGGCTTGGAGAATACCGGTTTAATTGCCGCGTCCTCCCTCTGCTGAACGCACGGTTACACGAGCACGCCTGTGGCGCAACGCCACAAGAGCATGCTTATTCAGCAGACAATATATCCAGGTGGTGACGATCAACCATTTCCAGTGCCTTACCACCGCCACGCGCAACACACGACAATGGGTCCTCAGCGATAATTACCGGCAACGCACTTTCATCGGCAATAAGCTGATCGATACCCGTCAGCAAGGCGCCACCGCCCGTCAGTACGATGCCGGTTTCCGCGATATCGGCAGCCAGTTCTGGCGGAGATTGCTCCAAAGCGCGCTTCACGCCCTGGGTAATTACCTGAAGAGGCTCTTGCAACGCTTCGAGAATTTCATCGCTATTCAGGGTGAAGCGACGGGGAATCCCCTCGGCCAGGTTGCGGCCGCGCACGTCAATTTCCCGCAGTTCGCTGCCGGGGTAGGCACAACCAATTTCTTGCTTAATGCGCTCGGCGGTCGCTTCGCCGATCAGGCTACCGTAGGTGCGTCGCACATGCGTGACAATGGCTTCGTCGAAGCGGTCACCACCAACACGCACCGAGTCGGAATACACAACGCCATTCAGAGAGATAATCGCAATTTCAGTGGTACCACCACCAATATCAACCACCATCGAGCCTGACGCTTCTTCAACTCGCAAACCGGCACCAATCGCGGCGGCCATTGGCTCCTCAATCAACCGCACCTCGCGGGCACCCGCACTGAGTACCGATTCGCGAATCGCCCGGCGCTCTACCTGCGTACTCTTACAGGGAATACTTACCAATACGCGGGGGCTGGGGCGAATAAAGCTGTTTTGATGGACCAGTTTAATAAAGTGCTGCAGCATCTTTTCCGTCACCTGAAAGTCGGCGATAACACCGTCTTTCAGAGGGCGAATAGCGGTGATGTTCCCCGGTGTTCTACCCAGCATGCGCTTGGCTTCAATCCCGACAGCCTCGACCGTTTTCTGGCCATTGTGCACACGGATCGCCACAACTGAAGGCTCGTCAAGCACGATGCCCTGGCCGCGAACATAGATGAGAGTATTGGCCGTTCCCAAATCGATCGACAGATCATTGGAAAACATCCCGCGGATACGTTTTAACATTTGCGATTATCACCTTATACGATTCTGCGAAGACCGAGAATCGGGCTGGCAGGGCCGAAAACGCGGCGCAAAAGGCAGCACTGACCCCTAGATTAAAAACTTTGCCACTCTATCAACGCCGGGGATTCAGGGCAAGGCGCAAGTATGATAAGTTTACGGGCTTTTCCCAACCGCGCTCCGCATCCGCTCTCGGCTTGCGAAGCGCGCGTTATCAGCGCAACACGCGCCACGAAGCCAACAGGGTGAACCATGAGTTTAGAACAGGGCGATATCGCCAAACTGGCAAGGCTGGCTCGAATTCGCATTAGCGAAGAAAGCAGCGAAGAGCTGCGCCAGCGAATCAGCGACATTCTCGGCATGATCGACACCATGCAGGCCGTCGACACTGACGCCGTAGATCCGATGGCCAACCCCCACGATGCAACACAGCGCCTGCGCGCAGACGTGGTCACCGAAGTTGACCAACGGGATGACTTTCAGCGCATCGCTCCCGCCACCGAAGACGGCCTCTACCTTGTTCCCAAGGTTATTGACTAGCCCCTAGCCGCAGCCCCTAATTTAAGAGTACTCGACACCATGCCCAGTCATACCGTTGCCGATCTTCTTCGAGGCCTCGCCGCCGGCGACTTTTCCAGCGAAGAAATCACCCAACAATACCTCGACGCCATTGCCGACCGCGACGGCCAAATCAACAGCTTTATTACCGTCACCCGCGAACAGGCCCTCGAACAGGCGCGCGCTGCCGACAACGCCAGGCAACGCGGCAACGCCGGAGCCTTGTGTGGATTGCCCATCGCCCACAAAGACATATTCTGCACCGAGGGCGTGCGCACCAGCTGCGCGTCGAAAATGCTCGACAATTTCATCGCGCCCTACAGCGCCACCGTGGTAAACAACATGGCCAGCGCCGGTGCCGTTATGCTCGGCAAAACAAACCTGGATGAGTTCGCCATGGGCTCGTCAAACGAAACCAGCTATTACGGCACTGTGCGCAACCCCTGGAATACCGATCGCGTCCCCGGCGGCTCCTCGGGCGGCAGTGCGGCGGCCATTGCGGCGGGCCTTGCTCCTGCGGCCACGGGCACCGACACCGGCGGTTCCATCCGCCAGCCAGCGGCGCTGTGCGGCCTTACTGGCCTAAAACCCACCTACGGACGAGTGTCGCGTTACGGCATGATCGCCTTCGCCTCCAGTCTTGACCAAGCGGGCCCGATGGCGCGCAGCGCCGAGGATTGCGCCCTGCTACTGCAAAGTATGGCGGGCTTCGACGAGCGCGACAGCACCAGCATGGATGTTCGCGTGGACGACTACGCCGGCGCCTTGGATCAGGATTTGCGCGGCCTGAAGATCGGCCTGCCCAAAGAGTATTTCAGCGCTGGTCTAGACCCCGCAATTGGCGACGCGGTGCATGCCGCACTGGAAGAGTACCGCAAAATGGGGGCGGAGACGGTTGAAATCAGCCTGCCCCACACCGAGCTGGCGGTACCGTGCTACTACGTCATTGCACCGGCCGAAGCGTCAACAAACTTGTCACGCTTTGACGGTGTGCGCTATGGCTACCGCTGCGAAAACCCCGCCGACCTCGACGACCTCTACACCCGCAGCCGCGAAGAGGGCTTTGGCGAGGAAGTAAAACGGCGCATATTGGTGGGCACCTACGCCCTGTCGGCGGGCTTTTACGATGCCTACTATCGCAAGGCACAGCAGATTCGCCGCCTGATTAAGCAGGATTTCACCGACGCCTTTAAGCAGGTAGACATTATCGCCGGCCCGACAACACCGAATCCGGCCTTTGGCATCGGTGAAAAAGTAAGCGACCCCGTGACGATGTACCTGGAAGACATCTACACCATTGCCGTCAATCTGGCGGGGCTACCTGCCCTCTCCATGCCCGTGGGCTTTGCCGGCGAGTTGCCTGCCGGCATGCAGCTGATCGGCCGAGACTTCGACGAGGGCCGCCTGCTGGCCGCCGCTCACCAGTATCAACAGCGCAGTGACTGGCACCTGCGTACCGCCCCAGACTGCGCGTAAGGAGAAGCCCAGATGCAATGGGAAGTTGTTATCGGGCTGGAGGTTCACGTCCAGCTCACCACCAAATCAAAGATTTTTTCCGGTGCCAGCACTGCCTTTGGCGCGACACCCAACAGCCAAGCCTGCGCGGTCGATCTGGCCCTGCCCGGCACCCTGCCCGTTCTCAATGAACAGGCCGTTAACGACGCGATTTTGTTCGGTTTAGCCATCGATGCCGATATTTGCCGCGATTCGGTATTTGAGCGCAAAAACTACTTTTATCCCGACCTGCCCAAAGGCTATCAAACCAGCCAGATGGACAAGCCGATTGTCGGCCACGGGGTGGTGGAAATTCGCCTGGAAGGTGGCAGCACACGCAATATCCGTGTTCACCACGCCCACCTCGAAGAGGATGCAGGAAAATCTCTGCACGAAGACTTCCACGGCATGTCTGGCATCGATCTCAACCGCGCCGGCACACCGCTGATAGAAATCGTCTCTGAGCCCGACCTACGCAGCGCCGAGGAAGCGGTTGCTTACCTGCGCAAGATTCACTCCATCGTTACTTATCTGGGTATCTCCGACGGCGATATGTCGCAGGGCTCAATGCGCTGCGACGCCAATGTTTCAGTGCGCCTAAAAGGCGAGGAAGAATATGGCACCCGCGCAGAGATCAAGAACATCAACTCCTTCCGCTTTGTCGAGCGCGCCATCAAAGTAGAAGCGCAGCGCCAAATCGACTTGATTGAGGACGGTGGCAAAGTCGTGCAGGAAACCCGCCTCTACGACAGCGACAAAAACGAAACCCGCTCCATGCGCAGCAAGGAAGAAGCCAACGACTACCGCTACTTCCCCTGCCCCGACCTGCTGCCGGTTCATATCGAGCAATCCTTGATCGATAGCCTGCAAAAACAAATGCCGGAGCTGCCAGACGCCAAACGCCAGCGTTTTGAAACGGAGTACGGTCTGTCGACCTACGACGCCAGCCTGCTAACCGCCGAGCGAAGCATTGCCGACTTCTTCGAAGCATGCAGCAAGGTCGCAGGCGACGCCAAACTCGCCGCCAACTGGGTCAAAGGTGAACTGTCCGCTGCCCTGAATCGCGAAGGCAAAGCACTAAAAGACAGCCCGGTCAGCGCAGAGCAGCTCGGCGGCCTGATAGTGCGCATACGCGACAACAGCATCTCTGGCAAAATCGCCAAGCAAGTATTCGAGGCGCTGTGGAACGGCGACGGCCAGAGTGCCGACGAGGTGATAGAAGCCAAGGGCTTGAAGCAGGTGTCTGATACCGGCGCACTAGAGGCAATGGTAGATGAGGTTATTGCCGCTAACCCCGCTCAAGTCGAGCAATACCGCGCCGCCGACGACGGCAAGCGCAAAAAGCTTATCGGCTTCTTTGTCGGGCAAATAATGAAGGCCTCCAAGGGGCAAGCGAACCCGGGAATGGTCAATCAACTTTTGAACAAAAAACTTAGCGATTAACACCGCCGCAAGGCACAACGGGATAAACAATGAAGAAAGACAAAGAAAAAGTATTAGATGAAGTGTGGACTGAGGACCGCGTGCGCGAGTTTCTCAACGTTGAAGCCAAAGCTGGCGTGGATGCAGACTTTCACCGCCTACTCAAAGCCTACCAGAGCATGCGCGCGGACGACTTTGAATTATTCATCGGTATGTTTTTGGAAGCCGGCGGCAATATCAACGCGGTAGATAGCGCGCAGCGCAGCGTACTAAGCTATGCCAAAGAACACCGCAACAGCGATGACTACATTGCGGCGCTGGAGAAGCACGGCGCCAGCCTGTAACGGCCGCGCAACGCCATCAAACACTGCGACCGCGCGTTAGCCGGTCGCGGTTTTCCTGTTTTTTCCTCTCGCTTTTACGCAGCAACACATAAACCGCCCCTGCTCCGCCATGCTGTGGCTGTGCACTACAAAAAGCCTGTACATCGTCGATTTGCGGCAACCAATGGGCAACGTGTGACTTCAACAGAGCGACACCGCTGTGATTCCCCCGGCCATGCACGATAATTAAACTGCGCAAATCCATCGACATCGCATCGCGAATGAACTCAAAGACCTGCTGGCGCGCACGCGCTACCGACATTTTATGTAAATCCAGGCGTGCTTCCGCCTCATAGCGTGCCTGCTTGAGCTTGCGATAGACACCGTGCTGCACACCCTCGCGCCGGAAGTCCACCATATAATAGGGGTCTAGCAGCGGCACATCGTTGTCGGCCAAAAAATTCTTCACGCCCGGCTTGGCTTGCGCCGCCTCACGGCGGGCAGCAAACGACGGGGCATCGACGGCCGCTTTTTTGAGCGCCACCCGCGCTGGCTTCTGCAGGGGTTTTACCCCCGCCATTTCTTCAGCAAATAGCTTGTCGTCGTCGCTCATTATTCAACCTCACCCTCATGCCTCTTCGCAGCGAACTGAGGTATTATCCCGGGATGACTACCGATACCGCAAACGCCGGGGCATGCCCTCTGTGCGAGGGAGAAAATCAATGCGCCATCGCAAAGGGGGAAGCGCCCCAGCAATGCTGGTGCATGTCGGCAACACTTGACCCAGGCGCACTGCAACGTGCGGCAGCACTACCCGGTGAGCGCCGCTGCATATGCGCTGCCTGCGGGACAATCAAACACGCCCAGGGTGATGCTGGCTAATAGTCTGCCTGCAACGCCTCATAGCGTTTACAAGCCGCCGTTTCTTCGCCGCCATCTAAGGCCTCACAACTCTGCTTGGCCATAGAGCGCAAGCAGGCGACGGCAGGCCCGTGCAGAGGGTGACTGCGCGCCGCCGCGTCTGTAAATGGCTCTTTCATGCTATCGCACATCTGCATCAACTGCTGATCGACCAACGCGCGCATATCTGCACTAAGCTCCACACCGGCCATGCTCTGACGCGCGCACTGGCGGGCTTTTTCACACATTGCCATGGCCGCATCACTGAGTTCATCGGCGTGGACATTCGCGCCGCACGCAACCGCCAAGGTCAGGATCGCTATTGTTTTACGCATTAGCTTTCCTCCGCCACAACACGCACTTTGAGTTTACTGGTCCCAATACGCTCAACAACGCGCGCGTGGACCACCTCCGGCCCGGGAATCACATCGACTAAACTCAGCGCATCACCTTTTCGGTAGGTATTCGCGGTGCTACTCACCACAATTTCATCGCCCGGTGACAAACTGGCCAGCATTTTTACCTTGATCGGCTGCGCCGCATGCGCCACGCCAAGCAGTGCCATCAGCAGCACCATTACCCAAACTTTCATAATTTCCTCCTGACAGCCGTTGATTATTCTTCCCTGCCATTTAACGGGGAGTCTGCGCCCAGCGCAATAAGCAACTGTGCCGACTCGGCGCAATGCTTTGCAAGCTCGGATATCGGGCTTACCATAGCCTTTTTCATTGCAAGGATTTGCACTATGCCCCCTGCATTACTCAGCGGCCCACAGTATCTCCATCGCGGTTTTCAGCTGTTGCGCCTGCCCGGCATTCGCCTGTTTGTATTACTGCCGCTGCTCATCAACGTCGCGATTTTCGCTGCACTTAGCTATTTAACCATGTCCCGCTTCTCTCAGTGGATCGGCCAGTTAATTGGCTGGCTACCCGACTGGCTGGGCTTTTTGGAGTGGTTGCTGTGGCCCCTCGCCGTGATTCTTCTGCTGGCCATTGTGATGTATTTTTTCAGCACCATCGCCAATCTTATTGCCGCCCCTTTTAACGGGCTATTGGCTGAAAAGCTCGAAGAACACCTCTGCGGGGAAGAGGTGGCAGGCCGTGAAACCATTGCCCAAGCGCTAGCGAGCTTTCCGCGCAGTATCGGTCGTGAATGCCGCAAACTTCTCTACTATGCGGGCTTCGCCATCCTCACCCTAATAGCCAGTTTTATTATTTCGCCCCTGGCCCCGCTGCTTTGGTTCGCAATGAATGCCTGGATGATGGCCATTGAATATTGCGACTATCCAATGGACAACCACCGGCTCAGCTTTTCAGAAGCCCGTCGTCGGGTAGCCAGCCAACGCGGCACCAGCTTTAGCTTCGGCGCGTTGGTTATGCTGGGCACAATGATCCCCATCGTAAACTTAATCATTATGCCCGCCGCGGTATGCGGGGGCACGCTGATGTGGGTGGAAAGGCTGAAGGAAGGGGGAAATAAGCGCGCCTAGCGCGCTTATTTCAGCAGCTCTGCTGGCGGCTGCTCACAGGGCAGTTTCATGGCAAGCTCTGCTTCGATATCGGGCAGCAGGAAGGCGTCGTCTTCACAGGCAAAGCTGATCGACGTTCCCGTCGCGCCTGCGCGACCAGTGCGACCGATACGGTGCACATAATCGTCGGGCTCTTCAGGCAGGGTGTAATTCACCACGTGGCTAATACCCTTCACGTGAATACCCCGCCCCGCAACATCGGTGGCCACCAGGCAGTTAATCTCACCGTCTTTGAATTGTTGCAGTGTTCTGGAGCGCTTGTTCTGAGGGATTTCACCGGAAAGAATACCGCAGCGAATCCCCGCTTTGCGCAGTCGCTCGTGTAAGCGACGTGTTTCATCACGCCTATTTGCAAAGATAATGACGCTGTTCACGTCATCTTGCCTAACAATATTCAGCAGCAATTTGAACTTGTCGTGTGACTCAACGAGATACACTTTTTGGTCGACGGTATCTGTCGCCACCGACTCCGGCTCTATTTCAATTTTTACCGGATCTTCCGTCCACTGCTCAGTGAGGCGAATAATATCCTCAGTAAATGTGGCGCTGAACAGCAGGGTTTGTCGGTGGGTCTTTTTCGGGGTCAGACGCACAATGCGCTTCACCTGGGGGATAAAGCCCATATCCAGCATGCGGTCGGCTTCATCAATAACCAGCACTTCCACCTGATCCAGATACAAATCGCGACGACCCGAGAAATCCAATAGCCGGCCCGGCGTTGCGACCACGATATCGACGAGGTCACTATTGAGCCGCTCAAGCTGCTTTTGGTAATCCATGCCGCCGATCAACGTCACCACATTCAAACCGCAATGGGCACCCAGCTGGCGGGCATCTTCACCAATTTGCACAACCAATTCGCGGGTAGGGGCAATAACCAGCGCGCGGGGCTCACCGGCAAAACGCTCTTCTTCCACGGGGTTGTTGAGCAGATCGTTAAAAATGGTGATCAGAAACGCCGCGGTTTTACCGGTTCCGGTTTGCGCCTTACCGATAACATCGTTGCCGCGCAACGTGTGTGGCAGAGAAGCGGCTTGGATTGGGGAGCAGTACTGAAATCCGGCATCGGCAATACCGTGCATGAGGCGAACATCCAGCCCCAGGTCATGAAAGCGCGTTTTGCCCTCTGCTTCGGGTACAGCAAACTGCTCAATACGCCATTCTGGCTGGGGCTTTTTAGGGCGTTTTTGCCGTGGTTTATGCTGCGAGCGCCCGGTCGCTTTATTGCCGGGCTTGCTTTCTGAACCCGCTTTTTCCTGCTTATCGGTTTCTGCAGTCTGGGGTGCGGGCGAGGATGAAAATAACTTTCTTAACAAAATGATCTCTTCTTTTACTGTGACTCTGTGCAATATTCGACCATTCTAGCACCAAACACCCGCACTAAGGTTAATAAAGTCAGCTTAGCGCGAGGGCTTGGGGTCGTCTGAGCTGGCGTCCTGAACTGCTTGGTCACCCACGTCAGCATCGGGGGACCGGGGCTTCGGGTCGGGCATTGAGCCCTCGACGACCGGCGATGGATTTTTTGTCGAGACGCTCGGCTCTGGCTCTGGCTCTGGCTCTGGCTCTGGCTCTGGCTCTGGCTCTGGCTCT
>NZ_CAXGPO010000026.1:0-41444 GCF_964011655.1 uncultured Spongiibacter sp.
CCGATGGTCAGGTCTTTGAGAATACGCGCCACCATTTCCCGTGACGAGCCCACTCTGTCGGCGATCTCTTGCTGAGTGAGTTTTTCGTTGATTTTCATTTGTCCTTCTTCACCGTGGGGCTCGGCCAATCCGGTAAGCACCTTCACTACGCGACCATAGACGTCCTGCAAAGCCAGACTTTTCACATCATTGGTCAACTTGCGAATACGGCGCGTCAGGTTCTTATTCAAGATACGGGTAATGTTCGGATGCATATCCATAATGGCTTTGAAATCTTCCTTGTAGATAATGCGCACCTGCGTTGCATCCATGGCACGTACCGACGCCGACCGGCGATCATCGTCCAGCAGGGCCAGCTCACCAAAATAGTCGCCCGACTCAAGTATATTCAGCACAAAGTCTTTACCACTTTTGTCGCTGCAGTAGACTTTTACACGGCCGGTTTCGACGACATACAGAGAGTCCGCCACGTCACCTTCGTGAATCAGTACGGTGTTTTTTGCAAACTCACGAAGAATACTGGTATCGCGCAAAAGCTTGAGTTCATCTGGCGACAAACCGTCAAACAGATCTACGTTTTCGATACTCATTGCCACACTCCAGGCCCAAAATTTTTATTGGCAACACTATAGCATAGCTGCGCAAGTTGCTGTCTAGCTTGAAGTTATCGCTGAGAATCAGGTCGCAAAGTGCAACCAATGGGAAGGAGTTGGTGCCGGCAAGCCGGCACCCTAAGGCTTAGCCTTGTGATTCCGGACGCATGTGGGGGAACAATAAAACGTCGCGAATTGATGGCGAATCGGTAAACAGCATCACCAGTCGGTCGATACCTATCCCCTCACCAGCGGTCGGTGGCAGGCCGTATTCCAAGGCGGCGATATAATCAGCATCGTAGTGCATTGCTTCATCGTCGCCGGCGTCTTTTTCGGCCACTTGCGCCATGAATCGCTCAGCTTGATCTTCTGCGTCATTCAACTCGGAGAAGCCATTGGCGAGCTCGCGACCACCCACAAAAAACTCGAACCGGTCAGTCACAAAGGGGTTGTCGTCGCTGCGACGGGCCAGCGGCGATACCTCGGTGGGGTATTCGGTAATAAACGTGGGTTGATCCAGCTTGTGTTCAACCGTTTCTTCAAAGATCTCAATTTGGATCTTGCCCAGCCCCCAGGAGTCCTTAACCTCGATACCAAGGCCTTTGGCAATGGCTTTGGCCTGCTCCATATCGGCTAACTGCTCAGCGCTGATGGACGGGTTGTATTGCAGCACGGCATCAAAGACCGACAGTCGGGTGAACGGCTTGCCAAAGTCGTAGTCACTGCCCTGGTAGTGCAAACACGTGGTGCCCAAAACTTCCTGCGCAACGTGACGCAACATTGCCTCAGTCAGGTCCATCAAGTCTTTGTAGTCAGCATAGGCCTGATAAAACTCGATCATGGTGAATTCGGGGTTGTGGCGCGTCGACAAGCCCTCATTGCGGAAGTTACGGTTGATTTCAAACACCCGCTCGAATCCGCCAACCACCAAGCGCTTGAGATAAAGCTCGGGCGCAATGCGCAGGTACATATCTAGGTCGAGCGCATTGTGATGCGTCACAAACGGCCGCGCAGTGGCACCACCGGGAATCACCTGCATCATCGGGGTTTCAACTTCGACAAAGTCTTTCTGCTGCAAAAAATTACGGATGGAGCTGATCATCTTAGAGCGAATCGCGAAGGTGCGACGCGACTGCTCGTTCATAATCAGGTCGACATAGCGCTGCCGATAGCGCATTTCCTGGTCTTGAAGGCCGTGGAATTTGTCGGGCAGTGGACGCAACGACTTGGTTAGCAATCCGCCCTCTTCCATATACACATACAGATCGCCCTTACCAGATTTGTGCACCGGCCCCTTGGCAAAAATAATGTCGCCGATATCCCAGCTTTTAATCTCTTCAGTGAGCGCTTCAGGCAGTTTTTTCTTATCGATGTAGGTCTGGATTCGGCCAGACATATCTTGCAGCACCATAAACGGGCCACGCTTGGCCATGATGCGACCGGCAATCGCGGCATGTCTGTCCAGCGCTTCAAGCGCCGCCTTGTCGTGCTCACCCAGCTCTTCTTGCAGTTGCTGGGCGTAGGCATCGCGTCGGAAGTCGTTAGGAAAGGCATTGCGCTTTTCGCGAATCGCCGCCAACTTGGCGCGGCGCTCAGCAATCAGGCGATTTTCTTCCTGCCCGGCTTCCTGGGCTTGCGTGTCGTTCTGCTGTTCAGACATCTGTGTTTCCTTTGGTCGGGCCCGCAATCGGGCCGCGTCATCTCATTGGCTAGGGTGCCGGCCTTATAAGCCAGATTTCAGGCTCGCTTCGATAAACAGGTCAAGGTCGCCATCGAGCACATTGTTGCAATTGCTGGTTTGTACATTGGTGCGCAGGTCTTTAATACGCTGGTCGTCGAGCACGTAGGAGCGTATCTGGCTGCCCCAGCCAATATCTGACTTGCTGTCTTCCAGTGCCTGGGCCTCGCTATTGCGTTTTTGCAGCTCCATTTCATAGAGCTTGGCCTTCAACATTTTCCAAGCGTTGTCGCGGTTTTGATGCTGGGAGCGCTCGCTCTGACACTGCACAACGGTATTAGTAGGCTCGTGCGTTAGGCGAACCGCAGAGTCGGTCTTGTTAACGTGCTGACCACCTGCACCACTGGCGCGGTAGGTATCCGTGCGCACATCCGAAGGATCGATATCAATTTCGATATTGTCGTCGATCTCCGGCGACACAAACACCGAACAAAACGATGTGTGGCGGCGGTTGCCCGAATCAAAGGGCGACTTGCGAACCAGGCGGTGAACGCCGGTCTCGGTGCGCAGCCAACCGAAGGCATATTCGCCCTGAATATGGATGGTTGCACTTTTGATCCCCGCCACTTCGCCGTCAGAGACTTCAACCAGTTCTGCCTTGAAGCCTTTGTCTTCGCACCAGCGCAAATACATGCGCAGCACCATATTGGCCCAGTCTTGGGCTTCGGTGCCGCCGGAACCCGACTGAATATCCAAATAACAGTTATTGGGGTCCATTTCACCGGAGAACATACGGCGGAATTCCAATTTGGCTAGCACCCCTTCGAGGCGTTCTATATCGCCCTGCACGGCCTCAATGGTGTCTTCATCGTTCTCTTCCGCTGCCATATCGAGCAGTTCAGAAGCGTCGCCAATACCGGCATCTAACTCATCGATGGCGCCCACCACACCTTCCAGGTTGGCGCGCTCGCGGCCAAGCTCCTGGGCGCGGGCAGGGTCGTCCCACACCGCGGAATCACCGAGCTCCAGCTCGACCTCAGTTAGGCGCTCTTTCTTGTTAGCGTAGTCAAAGATACCCCCTAAGCGTATTGGTACGCTCAGTCATATCCTTAAGGGCATTGCGCAGGGGATTAATTTCTAGCATGGATAGTATCCGGACCACGTGAAAAGGCGGGCATTTTACCCGATGCGTCGCGCGGCGGAAAGCTGGCCGGCATTATGCGCCAGCGCAGGGGCGCAGATGCTCAACCAGTAATTGCAGTGACAGGCGATCACGCCAGAGATTGCTATCTAGCTTGTACACCACCTCCACCTCCGTTACCGCCGGGTCTGGCCACAGGTTGAGGTCGACATTAAACGCAATGGCGTCAATGATCGCCTGCTTGTCATGGCGAGGTGCGAGCGTCATTTTTAAATGCCGCTCGCCGACAAGGCGCTGCTGAACCAGGGTAAATACACCGTGAAACAATGGCTCGGGAAAGCCCTGACCCCACGGCCCGGCACTACGCAGCAGCTCTGCATTTTCGAGTTTAAGTTCTGTCGGGCCCAGCTCGCCGTCACTGTGAACCACCGCCTCGAGCTGATCGTCACTAAGCTGCTCACGAACGGCGTCAACAAAGGCATCTCGAAAGGCGTCAAGGTCTTTTTCCGCCAGGCTCAACCCCGCCGCCATGGCGTGGCCACCAAACTTACTTAACATCTGCGGGTGACGTTTTGCGACTCTGTCCAAAGTATCGCGCATATGCAGACCGGGAATAGAACGGGCCGAGCCTTTGATTTCACCGTTATCAGCCTCGGCAAAGGCGATTACCGGACGGTGAAACTGCTCTTTGATCCGCGAGGCCAATATCCCCACAACGCCCTGGTGCCACGTTGGATCATACAAACACAATCCCGCCGGAACCTTACTGGCGTCTAGCTGCAAATGCGCCAATGCGCGCATGGCGTCGTCTTTCATGCTCTGTTCTATGCTGCGACGCTCTCGATTGAGATCATCCAGCTCGGCCGCCAAGTTCAGGGCTTGCGTCGCATCGTCGGCCAGCAGGCAGCGAATGCCCACCGTCATATCATCCAGCCGGCCCGCCGCATTCAAACGCGGCCCAACGGTAAAACCGAGGTCACTGGCGACCAAGCGCGCAGGCTCCCGCCCCGCAACTCGGAGCAAAGCACTAATTCCCGGACGGCAGCGCCCGGCGCGAATTCGCCGCAAGCCCTGCTCCACTAACACCCGGTTTGCCTGACTCAACGGCACCACATCAGCGACCGTGCCCAGCGCCACGAGGTCGAGCAGCTCAGCAAGATTGGGCCCCTTGCCATCGCGAAAGATACCGCGCTCTCGCAGCGCCGCCCGCAATGCAAGCAGCACGTAAAACATCACACCGACGCCAGCCAATGATTTATCTGGGAAGTCACAGCCGGGTTGATTGGGGTTCACAATCGCGAGTGCGTCTGGCAGCTGGTCGCCGGGCAGGTGGTGGTCGGTCACGATAACGGGAATACCGGCCTGCGCCGCCACGGCAACACCGTCGATACTGGAGATGCCATTGTCGACGGTGATGATGATATCCGGGCGGCGCTCGGCTGCGACAGCAACAATCTCCGGGCTCAGGCCATAGCCGTATTCAAAGCGATTGGGGACCAAAAAATCGACGTCGGCGGCGCCCAACATTCGCAAGCCGAGCAACGCCAAGCTTGTACTGGTGGCGCCGTCGCAGTCGAAGTCGCCAACCACTAACAAGCGCTTACCCTCTCTGATTGCCTCAACCAGCGCTGAGACAGCCGCGTCCATGCCCTTCATAGTGGGTGCGGGCAAGGCATCCAAACCGAGCTTTGCCTGCTCGTCGGACACGACGCCGCGCGCGGCATACAGCCGAGACAAAAGGGGCGGTAATGATGGCAGCGCCACCGTCGCATCTGCGACGGCGACTCTTTCAACGATACGCGGGAAGCGACTCACGTTCAGGCGCGAATATTCTTTGCCATAAAGCTGTGAACGCTCGACATGTCGTTGTCGATCACTTCGTAACGCTCATCAAGGTCGAAAAGGTCCGCCATATGATGCGGCAGCGCTGGCGCACTGGGATAACCGGCTTTCATTACCGCTTCAGGGAATTTCGCTGGGTGCGCAGTAGCGAGCGTCACCATTGGTACGCTGCGGTCGCGCCAGCAATCGCGCGCGGCTTTAACACCAATTGCCGAATGCGGGTCGAGCAGGTACTCGCTGTCGTCGTAGACGCTGGCGATGGTGGCCACGGTTTCTTCATCGCTGGCACTGGCACTGGCGAACAGTTCGCGCACGCGCTCAAACGCGGCGGCGGGAAGAGATACCGTCTCGGTATTCATTCGTTGCATCAGGTCGGCAATGGCCGCACCGTCGCGGTCAAAGCAGTCGAACAGCATCCGTTCGAAGTTGCTGGATACGACAATATCCATACTGGGTGACAATGTGTGCTGCAAATCGTGCTTTTCAAACTGATTGCCGCTGATCACCCGGTGCAGAATGTCGTTTTGATTCGTTGCCACCACCAATTGGTCGATGGGCAGTCCCATCTGCTTGGCGAGGTAGCCGGCATAGATGTCGCCAAAATTACCCGTCGGCACAGAGAAACTGATTTTGCGATCTGGCGCGCCCAATGCAAAAGCGGCGTAGAAGTAGTAGACGATCTGCGCCATGATGCGCGCCCAGTTAATGGAGTTCACCGCTACCAGCTGGCGCCCCTCAGGCAAAAAGCTCTGATCCGCAAAACTCGCTTTCACCATGGCCTGGCAGTGATCAAAGTGCCCTTTCAGAGCGATGTTGTGAATATTGTCGCCCTGCACCGTTGTCATCTGGCGGCGCTGCACCTCCGACACGCGTTGGTAGGGATGCAGAATGAAAATGTCGACGTTTTCACAGCGTTTTACACCCTGAATCGCCGCCGAACCGGTATCACCTGACGTGGCGCCCATTACAACGACTTTTTGCTGGCGCTTCTCCAGCACATAATCCAGCAGGCGTCCCAACATCTGCAATGCAAAGTCTTTAAAAGCCAGGGTCGGCCCCTGGAACAGTTCCAACACCCATTCGTTTTGACCCAGCTGCACCAGTGGCGCTACGGCCGGGTGCCTGAAGTCCGAATAGCTATCGTCGATAATCGCTTTGAGATCGGCATCGGGAATGCTGCCCGCAACAAAGGGCTGAACAATTTCAAAGGCCAGCTCGGTGTAGCTTAACGACGACCACGCCGCAATTTGCTCGCGGCTATAGGTCGGCAGGGACTCCGGCACGTAAAGACCGCCATCCGGCGCCAAGCCGGTAAGCAGTACGTCTTCAAAATTGAGGGCGGGCGCCTGGCCACGGGTGCTGATGTATTTCACGTTACTAACTCTTCATGGAATGTGGGGACTGCGCCCGAAGGCGCAGTGTAGCGGCGATACTTAGCCTGCCAGTGACTCAACGCGAATACGCGTTACTTCACCAACAATACCTTCCAGTCCTTCAATACGGCTGACTGCGGCAAACAACTTGCTCTCTACGGTGCGGTTGGTAAGGATAATCACCGGAACTAAATTCGCGTCCTCGGCTGGCTGCTTTTGAATCAGCGCTTCAATGCTAATGCCGTCGTCGCTCAGAATCTGCGCCACTTTGGACAGTACGCCGGGCTTATCGAGGGCCGACATGCGCAAGTAGTAGGCGGTCTCCACATCGTCTATCGGCAGCACAGGATGATCGCTCAATGACGTGCGCTGGAATGACAGGAAAGGCACCCGGTGGTGTGGTTCGGCGCTGAGTGTACGCGCGACATCCACAACATCGGCGACAACCGCTGATGCCGTGGGTTCGCTACCGGCACCCGCACCGTAATACAAGGTTGGACCAACGGCATCCGATTGCACCAGTACGGCGTTCATTACACCGTTTACGTTCGCGATCAGGCGCTTTTCTGGAATCAGTGTGGGATGAACGCGCAGTTCAATGCCTTTTTCGGTATCGCGGGCAATACCCAAATGCTTGATGCGATAACCCAGCTCTTCGGCGTAGACCACATCTTCCTGGGCGATCCGGCTAATTCCCTCGGTATATACCTTGTCAAATTGCAGCGGGATACCAAAGGCCAGAGACGCCAAAATCACCAACTTGTGTGCGGCATCTATGCCCTCAACGTCGAAGGTCGGGTCTGCCTCGGCGTAGCCCAGGGCCTGAGCCTCGGCCAGTACGTCGTTGAAGTCGCGCCCTTTGTCGCGCATTTCAGTGAGAATAAAGTTTCCAGTGCCGTTGATAATGCCCGCGAGCCACTGCACTTTATTCCCTGCCAAGCCTTCGCGCAGTGCTTTGATAATGGGAATACCGCCGGCAACTGCGGCTTCAAAGGCAACCGTAACGCCCTGTTGGGCAGCCGCTTCAAAAATTTCGTTCCCGTGCTCGGCAATCAAGGCCTTGTTGGCGGTCACCACGTGTTTGCCATTGGCAATGGCTTTCAATACCAATTCCTTGGCAACAGTGGTCCCGCCAATCAACTCAACCAAAATATCGACATTGGGGTTTTCTGCAACGGCAAAAATGTCGCGGTTAATGACCACATCACCCGTATCACAATTGGGGTTGTCGCGACGCGCACCAATTTCAGTTACCACAATATCGGCACCGACACGGGCAGCAATCTCCGCTGCGTTGCGCGTTAATACTGCGTAAGTACCGCTGCCAACGGTACCCAGACCACATATACCTACTCTGACCGGACTCACCGCCACTCCTTTTAAAACTCAATTATTAGCGCGCCGCACATAAGCGCGGCGCTACGAACTTCCCATTTTATGTCAGGATGGGGGCCTAGCGCCATGCTGAAGCGCCAGAGATACGACCAGAGCCCCTCTATTCCTACTTATTGACGATTTCTCAGCGCAGCGCTTGGGGAATCAGCTGATCAGCCGGGCGGTAGCCGGGAATCAGGGCGCCGTCCTCGGTGACGATCGCCGGCGTCCCAGTCACGCCAAGCTGCTGACCCAATTCATACTGGCCAATGATCGGCGTTTGGCACTGCTTATTCGCAATGGGGCGGCGGGCCTTGAGGGCATCCATCGCCGCGACGCGGTCGTCGGCGCACCAGGCGGATACCATTTTGTTGAATGTTGGCGTGCCGACACCCTGACGGGGATAGGCAAGATAGCGCACTTCGATACCACTGGCATTCAGGGCAGGCACCTCTTTATGCAGCTTTTGGCAGAAGCCACAATCCACATCGGTAAATACATACAGCGCGCCTTTTGTTTCCCCTTCCGGGCTAAATATAATCATATCTTCGCGCGGCACTTGGGAGAGCAAGGCTTTGCGCTGGGGCTGCAAGCGGCGCTCGGCGACATCCTCAATGCCATTCGCCGTCAGCTCATACATTTTACCCGCAACAATGTATTTGCCGTCGGCGCTCGCATACACCGTCGGCCCATTGGTCATTTCAACGCGATACACCCCGGGCATCTCGCTACTTTCTACGCCGCTGACCTGTAAATCAGGGCGAGAACTCTTAAACGCACTGCGAATCGCTTGCTCAGCCGCCTTATCAATAAAGGTCGCGGTCTTGGCAGGCTCGGCATAGGCCACCCCAAAAAAAGTTGAAGCAGCTATTACTGACGCGAATAGAGCGCGCGAAATCAATACTCGGGGGCTATACATAGTCAACGAAAAATCTCCGTACGGAAGGTGTGAAGGCGGTCATCATATACCATTGAGAACCCAGAGAAAGCGCCAAGTTCAACCGCGCGGGTGATGCGCGCGATGCAAAGCCTGCATTCGCTCTCTGGCAACATGGGTGTATATCTGCGTGGTGCTCAAGTCACTGTGACCAAGCAGCAGCTGAACAACCCGCAGGTCAGCACCATGATTCACCAGATGTGTGGCAAACGCGTGACGCAGCGTATGCGGTGAAATACTTGCGCGAATGCCGGCGCGCTGCGCGTAGAGCTTCACGCGGTGCCAAAACGTTTGTCGGGTCATCACCTGACCCCGGCGACTGGGGAACACCACGTCCGACTCGCCATCCGCCAACAACTGTGGCCGTCCGCCACGCAAATACGCTTGTAAGCAGTACAGAGCCTCTTCCCCCATTGGCACCAGGCGCTCCTTGTTGCCCTTGCCGGTGACTCGCACCACGCCCTGCTCCAGCCCCAACTGCGAAAACCGCAAGCTCACCAGCTCGCTGACTCGCAGGCCGGCAGCATACAGTAGCTCCAGCATTGCCCGGTCACGCTGTTCGATCGCAATTTCGTCGTCGGGCTGCGCAAGCAAGGCCTCAACATCAGCCTCACTCAAGGATTTAGGTAGCGGCCTCCCTAACTTGGGCGCTTCAATATTAGCAAGCGGGTCTTCCTGAAGGCGCCCCTCCCGCAGCTGATAACGGTAAAACCCCCGCAGGCAAGAAAGCAAACGTGCAGTACTACGGGCAGATTTGCCCTTGCCGCGCTGCTCGGCCAAATAATCCAGCGCATCGGCGCGACCACATAGCAGCACGCCACTGCCCCGCTGAGCGAGCCAATAGGACCATTGGTATAGGTCGCGGCGGTAAGACTGCAAGCTGTTATCGCTAAGCCCTTTCTCTAGCCACAGCGCGTCAATGTAGCGGTCTATGGTTGGCTGATCCTGATCACTGGCTTGCTGCGCCATGAACTCCTCCTCGGTCGTCAGCCAGATTCTATCTCGCCAATGGACGGCGCCACCAGCCAGACACAAAAAAGGCAGCCAGTGGCTGCCTTTTCGGAGATGCGAAAACCGTATTACGACTTGGTTGCCAGCTTCTCTTTGATACGAGCTGAACGACCGCTGCGCTCACGCAAGTAGTACAGTTTAGCTTGGCGAACATCACCGCGACGCTTAACCTGAATGCTGTCGATCAGCGTGCTGTAAGTTTGGAAAGTACGCTCAACGCCAACACCGTGAGAAATCTTGCGAACGGTGAAAGAAGAGTTTAACGCGCGGTTTTTCTTGGCGATAACAACACCTTCAAAGGCCTGCAGACGCTCGCGGTTACCTTCTTTAACCTTTACCTGAACGACAACGGTGTCACCGGGGCTGAATTCCGGCAGCTCTTTGGCGGTCTGCTCCGCTTCCAGCTCGGCGATAATTTTGTTGGTGCTCATGGCATGCTCCTGAAATAAAAGTTGGTAGCTTCACAGCTAGCTGTCAATTAGTCGTTACGCTCGCGAAGATACTCCGCCAGCAGTGTGTTTTCCTCGTCGCTCAGCTCTCTCGATTCGAGCAAGTCCGGGCGCCGTACAAACGTTCGACCCAGCGCCTGCTTTAAGCGCCAGCGTCGTATGGCTCCGTGATTGCCGCTAAGCAAGACCTCTGGAACCACATCTTCCCCATACACCTCGGGTCGGGTGTAATGTGGGCAATCTAACAATCCCTCTGCGAAGGAGTCCTGTTCCGCCGACTGCTGATGGCCCAACACGCCCGGCAGCAAACGACTCAAGCCGTCTATCATCACCATCGCAGCCAGCTCGCCGCCGCTGATGACATAGTCACCAATAGACCACTCTTCGTCGATCTCACGTTCAATCAAGCGTTCATCAACGCCTTCATAACGCCCGGCTAATAGAATCAACGCATTTTCTTGCGCCAGCTCCTGCAAGCCGCTTTGATCTAACTTTCTACCCTGCGGCGACAGATACACCGTCTTCGCCGGTTTGGCTACCGTTTCGCGCGCTGCCTGCAACGCCTTGCTTAACGGTTCCGGCATCATCACCATACCTGGGCCGCCACCGTAGGGGCGATCATCAACCGTTTGATGGCGATCTTCAGTAAACGACCGCGGGTTGATGCAGCTAAGGTTTAACACCCCTTTTTGTACTGCTCGTCCGGTGACACCATAATCGCTGATCGCGCCGAACATTTCTGGGAACAGGGTTACCACTGCGATATCCATTCTGCCCCCATCACGCGCCACGTTCACTGCGCGTTAGAACTCCGGGTCCCAATCGACAGTAATCGTGCCGCTTTGCAGGTCTATATCCTGCACAAAATCACCCGGCAAGTAAGGGATCAACCGTTCTCGATCGTCGAGGCTTCCCTCACACCGTCGCACCACCATTACATCATTGGCGCCGGTTTCGATCATATGATCCACCGCACCCAACAGTTGCTCCGAAGCGATAACCTTCAAACCCACTAATTGGTGCCAGTAAAACTCATTTTCAGCCAGGCTTGGCAACTGCTCTGCCAAAATCCCCAGCTCAAGCCCGCAATACTCCCGAGCCAACTCGCGGTCGTCGACACCCTTAATATGGGCTACGATGCCCTTACCATGACGCCGACATTCGTCGAGTTCGATCTCCTGCCACCGGCCCTTTTTGCGCAGCTGGTAGTCAGAGAAATCCAGAAAATTCTCAAGCGGGTCGGTAAAGGAATGTATCTTTACCCACCCTTTTACCCCGTATACCGTCGAGATTTTCGCTATGACGACTGGTGAAGACGAGGTAGACACCCAGCTTACTCGGCTGCAGGTGCTTCTTTGATCAGCTTAGCAACGCGGTCAGACAGCTGAGCGCCTTGAGCAACCCAGTGCTCAACGCGAGCGGTGTCTACACGCAGACGCTCTTCGTTACCACGGGCAACAGGGTTAAAGAACCCAACGCGCTCAATGAAACGACCGTCACGTGAAGTGCGGCTGTCAGTGACTGTCAGGTGGTAGAAGGGGCGCTTTTTAGAGCCGCCACGTGCCAAACGAATAGTGACCATTCTTGTATCAGTTCCTAGCTTTTGGGCAGCGGCGTTGACCGCTACTGCGAATTTTTGATCCTGTTAACGACCCGGAGCCGTAAAGGCGCGGAATTATAAGGGAAAGTGTATGCATTTGAAACAGCTGATACACTTTTTTCCCTCTGCGGTGATGATCACCCCACCACCCTGCCAGGCCGTCACCGTAAAATGCGGGCAAGCGCTTGATTATAGTGCAGTTCTCGGCAGCTCCGGACTACATTCCGGGGAAGCGGCCACCGCCACCGGGGGGCATCATCCCGCCCATACCGCGCATCATATTGGTCATGCCGCCCTTTTGACCCATTTTTTTCATCATCTTGGCCATTTGCTTGTGCTGTTTAAGCAGGCGGTTCAGATCCTGGATCTGGGTGCCGGAACCCGCCACGATGCGCTTCTTGCGCGACCCATTGAGAAGATCCGGATTGCGGCGCTCGGCTGGCGTCATCGAATTGATGATGGCTTCCATGCGCGTAAACATTTTGGTATCGATCTGGCTTTGCGCCATCTGCGCCATATTGCCCATCCCAGGCAACTTATCCAGCATGCCGGTAAGGCCGCCCATGTTTTGCATTTGCTGCAGCTGGTCGCGAAGATCCTCAAGATCGAACTTCTTCCCTTTTTTGATCTTCTTCGCCAATTTTTCGGCTTTCTGCTTATCGAGCTTGGCTTCCGCCTCGTCGATCAGGGAGAGAATATCCCCCATTCCCAGAATTCGTGATGCCACACGATCCGGGTGGAAGGGGTCCAGAGCGTCGGTTTTCTCACCCACCCCCAAGAATTTGATGGGCTTGCCGGTAATATGTCGCACCGAAAGCGCCGCACCACCGCGGCTATCCGCGTCGGCCTTGGTGAGAATAACCCCGGTAAGCGGCAGCGCTTCGCCGAAGGCCTTGGCGGTATTGGCCGCATCCTGACCGGTCATGGCGTCAACCACGAACAGCGTCTCTGTGGGCGTAATCGCCGCGTGCAACTCTTGAATCTCTGTCATCATGTCGGTGTCGACGTGCAAACGACCCGCCGTATCGACGATCACCACATCGTAGAAGCGCAGCTTTGCCTCGGCGAGCGCTGCCTTGCCGATATCCACGGCTTTTTGCTCGGTGGTGCTCGGAAAGAAATCGACACCAACATCTCCGGCCAGGGTCTCCAGCTGCTTGATGGCCGCCGGCCGATAGATATCGGCACTCACGACCAATACTTTCTTCTTCTCTTTTTCCTTTAAGTATTTTGCCAACTTACCAACCGAGGTGGTTTTACCCGCACCCTGCAGGCCCGCCATTAGGATGACTGCCGGCGGCTGAGTGGAAAAATCCAAGCCTTCGTTTTTATCGCCCATGATGTGTTCCAGCTCTTGCTGGACGATTTTCACGAACATTTGCCCCGGGCTCAGGCTCTTGCTTACCTCCTGACCCACCGCGCGTTGTCGCACCGCCTCGACAAAGTCCTTCACCACAGGCAGCGCGACATCAGCCTCAAGCAATGCCATGCGCACATCGCGCATCGCATCTTTTATATTGTCGTCGCTAAGGCGAGCCTGACCGGTAACATGGCGCAGGGTTTGCGATAAACGTTCGGTGAGATTTTCAAACATGCCATCAACTCTCTGAAGTCGGAAATGCGCTTGTACTGTAAGCCGTATCGACAGGCTGCAGTGAACACGCTTACAATCAGCCCACGCATAGAACGCAGCGGGCCGACAGAAAGACGCGGAAGTATAACCGAGTCACTGCCCAGACCCAAAACGCAGACAGGGAATCCGGCAAAGCCGAGTACATGAACATTGCAAGCAGCCTGATAGCAGTCCTTCTATACTTCTTTGCCACTGGCGCGCAGGCGAGGCGCCTTCGCCTTGGCAACGGCCAACAACTCAGCCGCGGCGCACTGTGCTTCGGCGCGATAGCTATTACAGCCCATTTTGTGGCAGCGGTAAGCGCCATTGCCACCCCCATGGGCGCAGACCTGGGGCTGTCGCAGCTGTTTTCGCTCCTCACCGGCCTGATTTGCGCGATCACTCTCGGGGCCAGTCTTCGCCGACCAATACACAACCTACTGCTGGCGCTGTTCCCCCTGGCCATTCTCGCCATTACTCTGGAGTTACTTCTCCCGGGTCAGCAAGTTGGCGAAAAGCACTCTGCAGGCATGTACAGCCACATTATTTTATCAATATTGGCGTACAGCATGCTCACCATCGCCGCCGTTCAGGCGCTGGTGCTGGCCAGCCAGGACCGCATGCTGCGCCAGCACCAGCTTCGCGGCTTGCCCAGCTTTATGCCGCCACTGCAAACCATGGAGAGCATGTTGTTTGAGCTGGTTGCCGCGAGCTTCCTGCTGCTAACGGCGGCCATTGGCACCGGCGTGGTATTCGTCGATGACCTGTTAGGTCAGAACCTTGCCCATAAAACGCTGTTTTCCATCATGGCATGGCTGCTGCTCGGCGTGCTTATTGGTGGGCGGCTCGCCCTCGGCTGGCGTGGCCGCACAGCGATTCGCTGGACACTGTGGGCCTTCGCCTTCCTGCTACTGGGTTATCTTGGCACCAAAATCGCCCTGAGCTTGATTACCAGCCCCTAACTTATGAGCCTGGCGGCTTGTGCTGCAGGCGGTTTTTCTTCAAGATTGGCACTGATTTTTTTCTCGGGAGTTTAGGGCTTTTTGAACGAGGCACCGCTGGGTCTTTTATTTGGAATATTGGCCGCGCTGATCTTCTTTTCTGGTTTCTTCTCCGGTTCTGAAACTGGAATGATGTCCCTGAACCGCTACCGCCTGCGCCACAAAGTGAAAACTGGCCACCGCGGTGCCCGGCGCGCTGCACGCTTGTTGGAAAACCCCGACAGCCTGATCAGTACAATATTGATCGGCAACAACCTCATCAACAATCTTGCCGCTGCGCTCGCCACCGTGCTCGCGATTCGTCTCTATGGCGACAACGCCGTTGTTCCCGCGTCTATTTTGCTGACCCTGGTCTTCCTGATTTTTGCCGAGATCATCCCCAAGACTATTGCCGCGTATAAATCTGAAATGGTGGCCTATACCGTCAGCCATATCTTGCTACCGCTGCGCAGCCTGCTGTTCCCGGTAATCTGGTTAGTTAGCCATATCACCCATATGGTGCTGCGCATGACGGGCGTTGAGAAGAATGACGGCAGCGAACACATCGGTATGGAGGAGCTGCGGACCATCGTCGGCGATGCCGGCCACCTGATCCCGAAACACCACCGCGGCATGCTCCTGAATATTTTGGACCTAGAACTCATCACCGTGGACGACATTATGATCCCGCGCAATGAGGTCTACGGCATTGATATTGAAGCCGACACGACGGCTATCATCGAAAAGCTGCGCGACGCCGAGTTTACCCGCATTCCGGTGTATCAAAACGACATTGATAATGTTGTCGGCATTCTCCATCAGCGGGACATCATTAACAGCGTTGATGAGCACGGCAAAGTACAGCGCGACCGCCTGCTACGCGCCCTCCGCGCGCCCTACTTCATTCCGGAAGGCACGCCCCTGCACACCCAGCTATTTAACTTTCAAAAACAAAAGCGGCGCATGGGCATTGTTGTCGACGAGTACGGCGTGATGCAGGGCATTGTCACGCTAGAGGATTTGCTTGAAGAGATTGTCGGCGAGTTCACGTCCAACCTCAGCACTGACACCGACGACATCACCCACCAAAGCGATGGCACATTTGTGATCGACGGCACCACCACCGTGCGGGACATTAATAAAACCCTCAAGTGGGAGCTGCCCACCGACGGCCCTAAAACACTGAACGGCCTGCTATTGGAAACGCTGGAGAGCTTCCCAGAGGCAATGGTAGGGGTTACGGTTGAGGGCTACTGCTTTGAAATTATGGAAATGAAGGGCAACCTGATTCAGCTGGTAAGAGCCTACCCGAAAGGTCGCAACCGTCGGCGCGCATAGCGCCGACAATTAGCCGTAGCGTTCCTTACAGCGCGCATTGGCCATACGGATAATCTCTCGGCGCTGCGCATCATTTACCGACGACCACTCGCGAATTTCGTCCACCGTTCGGTAACAGCCCAGACAGACATCTTGCTCATCCAGTGCGCACACCGAGACACAGGGCGACTTGACTGGGGCTTCTGATGGTTCAGAACTCATCGTTAAATTCCTCGCCGTCACACTTTGCCGACGCCAAGCTCTGGGGCCGCAACTCGCTGAGAAAACGCTGACCATTCTCCACATAATGCTGAGCCGAGAGCGCCAGGGTTGCCTGCTCCACGTCGCTCAGTGCGCGCTTAACCTTCGCCGGCATTCCCATCACGAGCGAACCGTCGGGTATTTCCATACCCTCTGTCACCAGCGCATTGGCACCAATCAGGCAGTTTTTTCCGACTTTGGCGCCGTTGAGAACCACTGCATTCATGCCGATTAAACTGCCATCGCCAATCGTGCAGCCGTGCAACATGACCTTGTGGCCAACCGTCACATCCTTGCCAATACTCATCGGAAAACCGTGGTCGGTGTGCAGAATACTGCCATCTTGAATATTGCTGCCAGCACCAATGCGAATCTGTTCGGTGTCTCCGCGGATCACCACATTGAACCAAATGCTTACATTATGGCTCAGCACAACATCGCCAATCAGCGATGCATTGTCCGCCACAAAGTGACCATTACCGAGCATTTTGACTCGACGGTCACCCAGTTCATACAACATAGCTACTCTCTCGGCCCACTACAGGCCATCCACTGTTTCGGTGACATCAAAGGCCGGCTCTTCGTATGGGTGAGCACGTCGCAAGGCGTGAACCACATTCTTAAGCGCCGAGGCCTCGCACACCATTTCTACGCGATATTCGGGTACAACCTCTAATTTCCCCGACTCGCCGATATACGGCTGGGCAGCGCTACCAGGCTTGAATTGACCATAGCCCAGCGTCTGCCAACAGCAGTGTTCATACTCGCCCTGGCGCCCCGCACCGGCAGCGAAAACCGCGTCTTTCACCCCCTCCAAATGCGAGACGGGGACAAAAAACACCAGCTTATACATCCGCCCTACCATCCTGACTTGCGTAGAATTCCTCGGCAAACTCGGCCAAGCGGCCTTGCTCTATTGCCTGGCGAATTGCCGCCATATGGTTTTGATAGTACCGCAGGTTATGAATGGTGTTGAGCTGGGCGCCCAATATTTCCCGGCATTTATCCAAATGATGAAGGTAGGCTCGGGAAAAATTTTGGCAGGTATAGCAGTCACAATTCGCATCGAGCGGCTGGTCGCTGTGGCGATGAACCGCGTTGCGAATCTTAATGACTCCCGTTGAAGTGAACAGGTGGCCATTGCGGGCATTGCGGGTTGGCATCACACAGTCAAACATGTCGACACCGCGCATCACGGCTTCAAGAATGTCGGAGGGCTTGCCAACGCCCATCAGGTAGCGGGGCTGCTGCTCTGGTAGATGATCCGCAAGACTATCCAAGACTTTGAGCATTTCCTCTTTGGGCTCGCCAACCGACAGCCCGCCGATGGCATAGCCATCAAAGCCAATGTCCTGAAGACCCGCCAGGGATTCGCGGCGCAACTCGGGGTACATGCCACCCTGGATGATCCCAAATAAGGCGGCATCATT
Organism: uncultured Spongiibacter sp.; assembly: GCF_964011655.1. NCBI lineage: Bacteria > Pseudomonadati > Pseudomonadota > Gammaproteobacteria > Cellvibrionales > Spongiibacteraceae > Spongiibacter > uncultured Spongiibacter sp. The sequence continues at coordinate 17,599 of NZ_CAXGPO010000026.1, forward strand.
GCCCTCGTGGGCGCTTTTACTGCGCCCTGCCCAGCGCAATGACAGCTCCATAGAGCTGCGCGCTTCCGCTTCTGTTGCAGGGTACGGCGTGCACTCATCGAAGATCATGACGATATCGGAGCCCAACTCGCGCTGCACTTCCATTGAGCGCTCCGGATCCATGTACACCTTGCTGCCATCGACTGGCGACTGGAAAGACACGCCCTCTTCACTAATTTTGCGCAGCTTGCCCAAGCTCCATACCTGAAAGCCACCCGAGTCAGTCAGTATCGGCCCTTCCCAACCAATAAAGTCATGCAAATCACCGTGGGCTTTTACCACCTCTGTACCGGGGCGCAGCATCAAGTGAAAGGTATTGCCTAATATGATTTCCGCACCGATTTCATGGATATCCCGCGGCAGCATTCCTTTTACCGTGCCGTAGGTACCTACCGGCATAAAGGCAGGCGTTTGCACCTTGCCGCGCGGAAAGCTTAATTCGCCGCGTCGCGCCAGGCCATCTTGCGCACTGCGACTAAACTGCATTCGGCAGTCATCGCGACCGCTGCCAGCATCAGAGGGAGAAGAGGCATCAGTCATTTAGGGACTCCTGCTGCAAAGTGGGGAAAACCAGCATGGCATCACCATAACTGAAAAAGCGATAACGCTCGGCCACCGCTTCGCGATAGGCCGCCATCACCGGCGCCTGACCAGCTAAGGCGCTGACCAGCATAATGAGCGTGGACTCCGGAAGGTGGAAGTTGGTAAACAAGGCATCCACGCTCTTAAACTGATAGCCAGGGTAGATAAAAATTCGGCTATCACCGGAAAATGCCGCAATTTCACCACCCTGGGAAGCGCTCTCTAAGCTGCGCACGCTGGTGGTGCCCACGGCGACCACACGCCCGCCGCGGGCGCGAGTTGCCCTGACCTGCTCGGCGACGGCGGCCGACACTTCAATATACTCGGCGTGCATTTCGTGATCGCGAATGTCATCTGCGCGCACCGGCTGAAAGGTTCCCGCCCCGACATGCAGCGTCACAAAGGCTTGTTCAACGCCCTTTGCCTTACATGCCGCGAGAAAGTCCTCGGTAAAATGCAGACCCGCCGTCGGCGCGGCTACCGCACCATCGCGTTTAGCGTACACCGTCTGGTAGCGCTGCTGATCCTCTGCGTCGTCCGCACGGTCGATATAAGGCGGCAACGGCATGTGGCCATAGGTATTGAGTTGCTCTAACAACGGCGCATCAAAGCACAACTCAAACAAGGCACCTTGGCGGCCAAGCACCTCAACCGCATCACTGCCAACTGGCGCCTCCGCATCCTCAGCCAGGAACAAGCGGCTGCCCGCCTTCGGCGATTTGCTCGCCCGTATATGGGCCAGGGCATGGTGTTCATCGATCAAGCGCTCGATCAATATCTCAATGCGCCCACCTGATTCCTTTGCGCCAAATAGCCGCGCGGGAATCACTCTGGTGTCGTTAAATACCAGCAAATCCCCCTCGCGCAGATAGTCGAGTAAATCAGGAAACTGCCGGTGCTCGAGCCTGCCGTCACCCTGTAACACCAACAGGCGACTCCCGTCGCGCTGCTGGGCAGGATAACGCGCAATCAGTTCATCAGGCAGATCAAAATAAAAGTCGCGGCGCTGCATACTCTCGATCACTAAAAATAAAGGCCGCAAGATTAACGGAAATCGCTTTCGGACTCCATTCATCGACATTTAGCGCGAAAACCGCAATTTTTTTAGCCGATGGATTGACCGATTAAACAAGGCTGCTATAATCCCGCCTCCTCAATGCCAGAGTGATGAAATTGGTAGACATGAGGGATTCAAAATCCCTTGCCTTCACGGGCGTGCCGGTTCGAGTCCGGCCTCTGGTACCATCCCTTCCTAAGTTAGCTGATAAACGTAGCCAGCTTATTCATAAGTAGAAAAAACTAAGAAAGATTCGGCCTTTGCTTTCGCTGCTTTGCGAATCTTCTTTAACCCTCTAGTCCGATCACTACGTACTTGATTTGTTTTCTGCTCTCCTATCAAGAAGTAGCCACTAGTCGCGTCGTAAAAATATAGAGGCAGATTGTCCACTGGCGTGTCCTCAGAAGCGAACACTTGAAGTCGCTCTGTGCCAAACGGCGGCGAAACTTCGAACTCGCCCAACGACACCCACCTGTTCACTTGCTCGGCAGATACATATTGAACAAATTGCTCGCGACCATTGCCATAAGAAACCGGCAATAAATACTGTATGTCTCTGCCACTTTCGGCACTATAACCGACCACATAAAAATAACCGGGACGATTTAGCTTCACTAAAAGCTCCAGCGAGTCCCCTGCCTCAAAAGCCAAATTCCGCATACCTTTATTTGTGGCCACCGCAACCGAAAAATCGCCAGAGACAGCTAAACCTTTGCGCAATAGCTGGTCGAAATCTATTGAACTGGGCTCGGTCTCATAGGTGGAATACGCCGCTGGAAGCAGATGAATTTGCTTTACTTGCACAGTGCTATTGCCCTGCAGATCGACTAGTTCGTAACTAAGGTCCATACCCTTATCGGTCACCATATAACTGCCAAGCAGTTTATAGCGCGGTGCCTGCTTTTTTAGTCTGGCGCCTAGCTGCGTCTCAAGCTCCTTGAGAAATGCGCGCCCAAATGGGGTCAACTCTTGCGAATCCGGCGTAAACGGCGGCGCGACGCTCACATTCGCTTCTGCAACGTCGTCAACAATCAGCGCAGCGGCAGCGCGCAACGACGAGACATTAAAGCGCGCTGACGACTGCCATTTTTCCACAACCGAGGCGATATCACGGTGGTTGAACTCGGAGCCCAAGCCCAGAAATCCAGCGACGCGGCGAAGCTTTTGATAATTATTCAAGGCTGTGGCCAAAGCTTTTCCAGCGGGGTACTTCGCATCGGCGCTTGCTGATTGATAGCGGACGAAGTCATCACGTAGCCCAATTTCAGATTGCGCCAGGGCGCTTTGGTAGCGTGGCCGTGCGGCCTCAGAGTCAAATACTGCGTGACACTCGTACTCCTTACTCGTGGCCTCGCAGCTAACGGGAACCTGCAAAAGGGGAATATCCGTCTCTGAAATCGAGCGTTGGGAAAAACTACTACCCTCATAGCTTTGCCGAACTTCGGTTGTGGACTCCACTCGCACAAAGAGCTGCTGAGCCAAATCAACATATGCAAGCTGCACCGCCCTCTCCCGGGAGTCGCTATAACCGACCCCAACCATCTCTTGTGCATAGCTGCCATGAACGCAGAACAGCGTGATCCATACTGATATAAAAGAAATCTGTTTACGCCGGTCAGCCATCATCATTGCTATCACCTTAAAATCAGTCATATTGCCCCGTTAGCTGGAAGGCTGCCCAGTAGTATGGGTGCCTATACTCTCCACCCTTCAATGCCAACTGCGCCTGCCGCAACGCTGCGCTCTTCCCCTGCTCCGGCAAACTTTGATAAAAGGCCTGCATCAGCTGATTGGTCGCCGCATCGCTTACCTTCCACAAACTGGAGACGATCGACTCCGCCCCCGCGTACAGAAAACCGCGGGTAAAACCGATCACATCGTCGCCGCCAGTAACTTCTCCGAGCGCAGTCTCGCAGGCCGAGAGCGTGACCAGATCCGCATTTAGCCGCAAATCAAATAACTCTGCGACCGATAACAACCCATCGTCCCGATCACTCGCCGAAAGCAGTAAAGCCGAAGCCATCGGGTCTTCGGCGTTAAAAATACCGTGGGACGCGATGTGTAAGTATCGATAATTTCCAGCATTAGCCTTCAGCAGGGTCTCGCTGGCGTTTTTACGCAGCAAAACATTGGTATCGGGGCGCATCTGACCGAGATTAATAGCCTCAACCTCGGCTCCTGGCAGGTCCATCGAGGCATCGTCTAGATCAGGGTTACCCAGCACCAACATACGACGGTTTTCGCTTTGCGAGTCTTTATTCAAAAATTGGAGAACCGAGGCACTTGGCAAGACGCGAACTTCAAAGTGCTCGAGCAAATAACGCTCACCGTCGTACAAGGCTGCAAAAGGCAGGTAATGCAGTGTTCCATGAGGGACAACTGTAAGGCGTTTAAAACCTTGTATAGCATCTTCTACGGGCTGCACTAGGCTGACGTACAACTGGTGGCTGCTGCGCTCAAACTGGGTGGAGTTGGGGTTTTGCAAATCACTGCGCAGCGCCGCTACTTGGGTGTCGAGGTTAGTGACCGGCAGCTTGGCCGCAGACACACCTTGACGGCTAAGGATAAACACCCAGAGATCGTCACCCTCGCCAAAGTATTCCAACAGGCCTTCGCCCTCCTGCAAGGAGGATTGCAGTTGGGCAATACGCGGCGAGGTCACAGTCCGCAATGAGGTAAATTCCGGCGCCATTTCTTGAAGGCTGTTCTGGTATTTACGCAGCAATCCTCGGGTGACTGAACGCTGACTATCATCATTCAGATTAATCGCCGTGAGAGAGGTCTCCGCATCGTTAATAGAGGCGAGAAGTTCTTGCAGTTGATCGCTACCTTGCAGCTCAGGTTGTGCGTCACGGGAGGCCAACAAATCAATGAGCGCCCGTGCCTTTGCACGCTCCGCATATTCTATTGCGCGATCAGCTCGGTCTCGCGTTACATACAGCGCGACCAAATCGCGATACACCGAGAGCTTGTCATTGACGAAACCCAGTTTGGAGGTATCCAGCGATAGACTCGAGCGCTGCGCTTCAAGCAGCTCAACCGCTTCGCTCAGTACGCTGATGGCAATGTCGTCGTTGCCTGCGGATAACTGTAGCCGACCGTATTCTTGCAGTGCGGCAAATTTCAGACCGCCAAATACATCAATAAATTCATGCTGCAATAATTGCTGATAGCAGGACTCAGCACTTTTTGCCTTCAACTTGTACAGGGTGTGGCACATCATCGCTTCGCTTTCCAAGCTGAAGTACCGATCCCACTTATCGGTTGATGCACCCGTCAACGCGCCCACTAAATAGTAGGCTGGATTGAGCTTCATCATTGCCTCGTAGAGCAGTTTATCGGTCTTGGCCTCCTCATTGGTTAGCGTATTAAGCGCCGAGATATAATCCCCAATCGCAATATACCCTCTGGCCAACCAAGCACGTTTTTCAGGCTCCATATAGCTAACTAACATGCCGCTCACGTCAACCGCTGATAGCTCTTGCAAATACTCCCGCGCGGCACCAGTGGAGCCATACAGCCCCTCATAGACGGCCGCAACACCGAGTACGAGCGGGGCTAGTTGGGCACGCCCGTGGTCGATATACTTAACTTCATTGAGGATAAAAGCACCGGGCTGACCACGCACAGCATTGACGGCAGGTTCTAAGTACACCGGCACCATCGCAATCTGGGCACGACTCAAAGCCGCTTCGGCTTTAAGGCCACTAATAAGCGCAGTCGTATAATCACGAGAACTCTGGTCATATCCCATAGGATTCCTAGACATCAAGCGACCATCAGCAACATGATGCATTTCCATCTGAGCAATACAATGATCAAAGCCTTTGAAGTTATGGACCTTCACTAAATTCATGCATAAATTTCGTACACCATTCATATGCAATTCAGCATAATCATGCTGATAATTTCCGGCGATCGCATTTTCGCGCCCCCACTGACCGGACAAATCAAAGCCCGCACAGCCGCCTATAGCAATTACCGGCAACAAGAGCAAGGGTTTGAATAAATTCCGTGCAAAGTTATGCATAAAGATGCCTTATTGTCTGCGCCCAACGAACTACCATCAGCAGTTTACCCTAGCGGCGTTATTGCGCGTTTGTTAAAAAAACGGCTCTCATCGACGCGACATGATGCAGCGAGCCATCGCTTCCCCTTGGTCGCACCATTAAGTACGCCTCCACCTACTAACAAGCCCCGATATAGCAACCGATAAAAACAACCGCTCACTAGATACGCCTCGCAAGGACTTTGCAAGCATAACGGTGGCTATTACACTGCGGCTCTTGTTTTATTTAGTCATTACAATAAGGAACGACGGACACATGTCGGCCAATACTGCCTCATCGCAATTGCTTCGCCTAAGTCGGGCGCTACAGGAAAGTCTAGAACTCAGCATTGACGTTAACGCCGATGCGGAGCGGCTCGCTGAACTTGCCAGCCAGGTGGAAGCGCTGAACGATCAGCTCAGTGCTCACCAGGGCGAGAAGATCATGCCCTATTTCAATATGGAGTTTGGTGATGAGCTGCGCGAGGCCCTGCCCTACGGCCCCGCCACCGGCCGCTACAATGCGTACTCTCCCGATATGGAAGTTGTGGTAGAGAATGACCGCGTAGTCAGTGATATCTGCTTTGGCAAACGTCACGAGGGCCCGCCAAATAGCGTGCACGGCGGCGTGACGAGCCTGGTTTTCGACCAATTGCTGGCCTTTGCCTGCCTGCGCAATGGCACCCCGGGCTATACCGCATCGCTGAAGGTCAATTACCGGCGCCCTGTCCCGCTATACAAAACGCTGCGCTTCGACACGTGGCTGGAAGATATCGGTGAGCGCAAAATTATCGCCCACGGTGAGTGCCGTGATGGCGACGACGTACTTGCCTCATCTGAAGGCTTGTTTATCCGAATCGTGTAATATTCACCCTGCTACTAGCCACCCTGACACTAACGGGATCGAACCGAATGAATCTTGTAAGACTGCGCCCACTAAGCCTGCTGCTGGCAGGCATGAGCCCTCTACTCTGGGCGGATCAGGCACCAAGCACCAGCACAACGATGGAGCAAGTGTCCGTTACGGCTAGCCGAACCGAGCGCGACCCGCAGGATTTAAGCGTCGCTATCAGCGTGATAGACCAAGACAGCCTCGACCGAATCGGTCATACCCACATTAGCGAGCTACTGAGCCGTGCGCCGGGGGTGTGGATAAGCCGCGGCAACGGTCAGGAACACCTCACCGCGATTCGCTCCGGGGTGCTCACAGGCGCGGGAAGTTGTGGCGCGTTCTACTTCGCTGAAGACGGTATCCCGCTGCGCGGCCCTGGCTTCTGCAACGTCAACCAACTTTTTGATGTAAACAGCGAACAAGCGGCCCGCATTGAGGTGATTCGCGGCCCCGGTACTGCCGTGCACGGCAGCAACGCCCTCAATGGCGTTATCAACGTTGTCAGCCGGGCGCCCAGCGATACACCAGAAACGCAGATCGCCGCGGAAGGCGGTCCCAATGACTACGGCCGTCTCAAGTTTAGCCATAGCAACACCGTGGGCAAGCACGGCTATCGCATTAGCGCACACGGCAGCAGCGATGGCGGTTACAAAGATGATTCTGGCTATGACCAGCAAAAGCTGTCGCTACGCCACAACTACAGCGGCGCAGTCTGGTCGGTGCAGTCGCTGCTATCCGCGGCAAACTTGCAACAAGAAACCGCGGGATACGTGCTCGGCAAAGACGCCTACAAAGACGACAGCCGCAAGCGTGAAAACCCCAACCCCGACGCATACCGCAATAGCAAAAATGTGCGCTTTTACAGCCGTTTTGAACGCGATGGCACCCAGGACAGCCACTTTGTAGTCACGCCGTATCTGCGCTACACCGATATGAGCTTTCTACAGCATTTTCTTCCCGGCACCCCGCTTGAAGAAAATGGCGAGCGCAGCGTCGGTGTGCAAACGGCGTTCTACCAGCAAAGCAGCGACAAACTTACCCTGCACAACGGCTTTGACATGGAACTGAGCCAAGCCTACCTGGAGCAGCAGCAGGACAGCGCCGGCTTTGGCCCTTTCCCCCAGGGAAAACACTACGACTACGAAGTCGATGCCCGCTATTTCGCTTGGTTTGTTGGCGGTGACTATGAGGTCAGCGATACAACTCGCCTGAACTTCGGCGGGCGTTACGATATTCAGTTTTACGACTACGACAACCGCATGATTAGCGGCAACACCGCCGACGATGGCACCCCCTGTGCAACGGGCAACGGTGCCTGTCGCTACGCGCGGCCAGACGACCAAAGCGAACGTTTTAGAAATTGGTCTTTCCACGGCGGAGTGGTCCACCAGTTAAACGCCCATCACAGCTTTACCGCCAACCTCGCCCACGGCTTTCGGGCGCCTCAGGCCAGTGAACTCTATCGCCTGCAAAATCAGCAGCTCACATCCAAACTGGAGGAGGAGCTGCTGAATAGTGCAGAGATCGGACTGCGCGGCGAGTGGCAGAATTTCAGCTATCGAAGTGCGGTGTACTGGCTGCAAAAAGACGACGTCATTATTCAAGACAGCAACCGCCAGAATATAAACGGCGGGCGCACAGAAAGCCGAGGCCTGGAACTTGAAGTGAACTGGGCGCTCACCGAGCAGCTGCTTTGGCGCCTGCAAGGCAGCTACGGCAAGCACCAGTACGACAACGATGCACTGACCAAAGCCGGCAACGAACTCGACACTGCCCCACGTCAGCTCGCCAGCACACAACTCATCTGGCAGGCCACCCCAAGCACGGTGCTCAGCCTTGAAGCCGTGCACCAGAGTGAGTACTTCCTCGAAGCCGACAACCGCTTCCGCTACCCCGGGCATACACTGCTTCATGCTCGCTGGGTGCAGCACTACGGTGAGCACGTCTACAGCGTGGTACGGGTAAATAACATTGAGGATGTCGACTACGCAGAGCGCGCCGACTATGCGTTTGGCAACTACCGTTACTTTATCGGCGAGCCCCGCAGCGTCTTTGTTGAGCTTGGCGTCAATTTCTAGCCCCAATAGCCTGGGCAGGGTCTTACCCTGCCTAGGTATAACTCCATAGCTACGCTGCGGCTTACCCAAACACAGCGAGACCCAGGTCACCTTCCCGCGCTTCCCGTATTTTCTCTGTTCGGCAATTTCGCAATAGTCAGTAACCAGCGACACCGCGAATTCGGAGAGCAGCGATGACATACACCGCCATATTTACAGCCCTGTTAATATTACTGCTCAGTAGTGCAGCCAGCGCTCAGACTGAACGCGATTTTGCCGGCCAGTCGCTCGATCAGGTTATCGTGACCCCGGAGACCGTACGCTCAGCGATTGTGCCCGCGCAGCGGCTGCCAAAGTTGCAGCTTCGGTCCGACTCGGAGCGCTTCGAGCTCTCGCTGCGCCATCGCAATGGCACAACACTCACCCTCGGCCCCCTGGGCATCTCGCTGTCTGCACGTTTTTAGTGTTGATTTGAGAGCGTCAAGGCGCTGTCCCAGGCCGGGTTTTCACCAATGTGCTCCAACATAAAATCGATAAAAACACGTACCTTCGGAGGCAGGTAGCGCCGCACCGGATACACGGCAAAGATTGACAGCTCCGGGCATTGATAGCCCGCCAATACTGCTTGCAAACGGCCTTCGCAAATATCCTGGGCAACGGCAAAGCTCGGCATTCGCGCAATGCCCCCCCCCTGCACCGCCATCTGTTTGATAGCAAGGCTGTTATTCAGCTCTGCTACCGGGCGCAAACGCACACTCTGGTGACCGTGCTCAGGGTGGGTAAAGTGCCACTCGGTTGACGACTGTTGATGGCGATAACTTAGAATTCGATGCTCTGCTAATCCAGCCACGTCACTCAGCGGGTTCGCTTTTACATACTCTGGAGAAGCCACCAACAGGTGCCGACAGGGCCCCAAGCGCCGTGCCACCATGCTGGAGTCTGCAAGATCGCTAATACGGATAGACACATCAAAGGCCGGTTCAATGAGTTCGACCTTTCGATCATCTAAATTGACCTCCAGATCGAGCTCAGGAAAGCGCTGCTGTAACGCCGGCAGCAAGGGCGAAACATGCATCACCCCAAATGACATTGGCAGGTTTATGCGCAGCAAACCCGCCGGCTCGTCGCGCATAAGCGCGAGGTCTTCTATGGCGGCATCAATCTCCTGCAAACCACCTCGGCACCGTGAATAAAAGCGGCGCCCGGCGTCCGTTAGGCTCAAACTGCGCGTACTGCGATTGAGTAAACGAAGCTGCAAGCGCGCTTCTAGGCGACTCACCTGCTTGCTGACCAGCGACTTGGATATATTCAGCCGTGTTGCCGCTTCGGTAAAACTGCCAGCATCGACCACCTGAGCAAAAACATGGATGTCATCCAGCATAGGCCACCAATTATATTTAATTTGGAAACAATATTATTCCAATAAGGCGGATTATAAAAACAATTGAGCGCGCTAGGCTGGCCACCTGTTTTTACGTCAGGAGACCAAAGCATGAAACGCCTCACCCTACTGCTGCTGTTCGCCGGGTTGCTAAGCCACGCCCACGCAGAACGAGATGTGGGCATAAGCCCATGGGGCGCAACAGATGAAATAGGCCAGCTCAACACCATGAATGCCGAGCAGCGCGCCGCTATTTTTATGCGCCTGACCAGCCAGCGCATCTACGACCTATCGGTGGACTATTACATCGGCATGCCCAGCTGGCAGGCCGCCGGCGACCCGCACTACCGACTGTGGATGACCCACACCCCAGGCGGCACCGTCATTGACGACCCGCTTGAGCAAGGAAAGCAGAAAAACCGCCACGTCAGCTACAGCGGCTCGGCTATTTCCATGTACAGCCACACCGGCACACATATCGACGCACTGAGTCACTTTGGCCTCAATGGCAAAATATGGAACGGTTTCCCCGCGGCGAAATACCTTGGCGATCGCGGCTGGCAACGTGGCGGCGTTGAAAAATTCCCACCCATCATCGCCCGCGGCGTAATGCTGGATATCGCCGCTCTGCACCAACAGGCTGTGCTGCCAGACGGCTACCGCATTACGAAAGGCGACATCCTCGCTAGCCTTGCTCGCCAACGCCTGCAACTGCAGCCAGGCGACGTTGTGCTACTAAGAACCGGCCGCATGCAACGTTACGAGCGCGCCGCGGCCTACATGGACTCTCCGCCCGGACTCGGCCTGGAAGCGGCCAAGTATCTCGCCGAAGACGCCGGCGTAATGGTGGTCGGCGCCGATAACCTCAGTCTGGAAGCCTTTCCCTCTGAGCTCGACAGCGACTATGTCCCCGTGCACACCTACCTGCTTGCACAACGCGGGGTTCCCATTATCGAACTCGCCTACCTTGAGGAGTTGGCAAAGGACCGGGTGTACGAGTTCGCATTCATCGCGGCCGGGCTGCGACTGCGCGGCGCCGATGCGGCCCCTCTTCGCCCCATCGCGATCCCTCTACTGCCCCAGAGCAAGGAGCACTGATATGTCCACCCCCTCTCTCAACACCCCAGCGGATATGCTGCCCGCCATTGAACGGCGCTGGTCTCCGCGCGCGTTTTCAGACCGCGGCGTGGACCATAAGCAAATACTGTCGATGATTTCAGCGGCTGCCATGGCCCCGTCGGCCTATAACAGCCAGCCCTGGCGGTTCGTCTACAGCCTGCGCAACGACGAATACTGGCAAAGCTTTGTTTCGGTGCTCGACGAATTCAATCGCAGCTGGGCGCAACAGGCCTCCGCACTGATCCTGATCGCATCAACACCTGAGCATCAAAGTGGCGGGAAAACTCGCGCTCTGCCCTACCACCAATTTGACTGTGGCGCGGCATGGATGCAGCTGGCACTGCAAGCGGAGCACCTTGGCCTGCAAACGCATGCCATGGCAGGTATCCACCGCGAGCGGGCCGTTTCTGCACAGTTGCTCCCCAATCACTGGCAGCTGCAGGTCGCGGTAGCAGTAGGCTATTTAGGTCAAGCTAACGACTTACCCGCGACGCTGCGCAACCAGGAGACACGGCGCCCGCGCTTACCCCTGTCAGCAATCGCCTACGCCGGACGCCGCGCTACGGAGGTGTCCTGAAATGGAAGGGGCCCAACAGTCGCCGCAAAAATTGGACGCCTCGCGGCTACTCCTGATGTCCGGATCCTTGATTGGCCTCAGCTTTCCGATGGCAAAGATGGCATCGGCTAACGGCTTGAGCCCGCTTTTTTGGGCCATGCTCACGTCCCTTGGCGCCGTCATAGCCCTGCTTCCTGCGCTCTGGTTACAGGGCCGTTTACAGCGCCCACGCGGCCAGCACCTGCGCTACTGCCTTATCGCCGGGCCACTCAGTTTTGCTGCACCGAACCTATTGCTGGTAATCAGTGTGCCGCACAGTGGGGCGGGCTATACAGGATTGATGTTTGCCCTGTCACCGCTGTTCACACTCGTTTTTGCCGCGCTATTGCGCCAGCAAACCACTAGCGGTCTCGGCGTATTGGGCGTGGTGTTAGGTTTGTTGGGCGCCGCGGTGGTCAGCATCTCGCGCGGCAGCGCCGTCGATGCGCCCGAGCTGGGATATATGCTGCTGGCATTGTGTATTCCGATGCTTCTTGCCGCGGGAAATATCTACCGCAGCTGGGACTGGCCACCCGGCGCCGCGGCAGACGAGCTCGCTCTGTGGAGCCACGGTTTTGCCAGCCTCAGCTACTTGCTTCTACTTATCACTACCAGTGGACCACAAAGCCTTTTTCAGTTTGGTTTGGCACCGGCACTAAGCAGCGCGCAGTTACTGATTGCTGCAGCAACTGCGCCGCTGATATTCCGATTGCAGCAACGCGGCGGCCCCGTACTGCTCAGCCAGCTGGGCTACGTGGCGGCCTCAGTCAGCATGCTGATATCCGCCTCGTTACTTGGCGAGCAATACCCGCCAGGGGCGTGGGCAGGTGCCGCTGCAATCGCGCTGGGCATTGTCATCAGCAGCGCAGCGGCTAAACGCCACGCATCATTAGCCGAAGCGTGACAAACCCACCGCACCGCGCACTTTATCGAGCATCATTGCCGCCTCGGCGTGGGCAGGTGCCGCTGCAATCGCGCTGGGCATTGTCATCAGCAGCGCAGCGGCTAAACGCCACGCATCATTAGCCGAAGCGTGACAAACCCACCGCACCGCGCACTTTATCGAGCATCATTGCCGCCTCGGCGCGGGCTTTCTCTGCGCCTTTGGCCAGCTCAGCATCGAGGTAACTGCCGTCGTTGAGCATGGCATCGTAACGCTCGCGCGCCGCAGAAATTTGATCGTTGATCAATTCAAATAACTGCTTTTTGGCCTCGCCCCAGGCAATACCGTTTTCAAACTCGCGGCGCATGTACGCCGTTTGCTCGGCATTGGCAAAGGCCTGCCAAATTTGAAAAACCGTTGAGTCATCTGGGTCTTTGGGCTCACCCGGCTCCAGCAGATTGGTTTTGATTTTATTGATGTGTTTTTTGAGTTTTTTCTCAGGCAAAAACAGCGGAATGGTATTGCCGTAGCTCTTACTCATTTTTCTGCCATCCAAGCCACTGAGCACCGCCACGTCTTCATCGACAACGGCCTCTGGCAGGGCAAATGTTTCACCGTAAATATGGTTAAAACGCTGAGCGATATCGCGCGCCATTTCCAAGTGCTGGGTTTGATCACGCCCCACCGGCACACGCTGCGCGTTAAACATCAGGATATCTGCCGCCATTAACACCGGGTAACAGAACAGCCCCATGGTGACACCGAAATCGGCGTCCTCGCCTTTTTCCTGATTGTCCTGCACCGCCGCCTTATAGGCGTGGGCGCGGTTCATCAACCCCTTGCTCGCCACACAGTTGAGCACCCACATTAACTCCGTGATTTCCGGCACATCAGACTGGCGATAGAAGGTAGTGCGATCCGTATCCAGGCCCAACGCCAGCCACGTAGCCGCAATCTCACGGGCAGACTGATGTACCGCCGCCGGATCCTGGCATTTGATCAACGCGTGATAGTCGGCCAGAAAGAAAAAACTGTCTTGCTCGGTGGACTGACTCTCTGCAATTGCAGGGCGAATTGCCCCAACATAGTTGCCCAAATGCGGCGTGCCAGTGGTGGTAATACCGGTGAGAACCCGGGGCTTGGCCATGATGCTGTCCTGTATTCACGGAAAACGAAAAGCCGCCTATGATACTGACTGCTAGATGCGCTGTCACCGCCGCTTAGCGGCAAAGCGCATCGAAATGACGCTGATACTCCGCGGCGATATACGGCCAATATAAGTCGGAAATATCGGGCGTCTGTAGCGCCCCACTGTGCTTCTCGGCCAGCAATGCAGCCAGTGCCTGACCGGCCGACTCCGCTTCGGCAGCGGGCGCATCCAGGGCGCTGTCGTATAAATACGGCGCATCAAACCACTGCGGGTAACACAAGCGCGCTGGCAACAATGGTCGGCAACCCGCCGCGACAGCCTCCATCACCGCCAAACCCTGAAAATCGTGCAGCGCCGTCGACAGCACCACATCACTGGCGGCCAGAAGTTTTTCGTACTGATCACGGCTTTCCACGTAGCCAAAATGCTCGCAGGCCAGGGACTGGCTGCGGGTAAGCAAGCGTTCAATGTCACTGAAAGCCTTGGGGCGTTTGCGAAACTGTTGGCCAATAATGTGTATATCGATAGGCAAGGCGGCGCGCTCGCAAGCCTGCAATACCAAGAGCAATTGCTCCGGGCCTTTATCGTATTCCCAGCGGTGATTCCACAACACCGACAAGCGCTCGCTCGGCAAGCGCGGCGCGGCTGGTGCTGGCGGCGCAATACCCACTGGCAGCACCTCGCTGTCGCTAAGCCGGGTCATCACCTCACTGCGCGGGCTGAAGTCCGGCAACTTAGCCAACAGCCTATCGGCGCCCTCGATAAACGTTTGGCGGTTATAGTCGCTATTGAACAGCACCTTGTCTGCCGCCAGGGCGGTGTACAAATTTAGCATCTGAGGTTCAACGCCCTGTCGCTGCTGCGCGCTCACAGGGTAGGCGAACTGGTTCTCGTGGAAATACACCAGCGTCGGTAAGCGGCAAAGCGACGGGCATAAGCCTCGCAGAGCAGATAAATCGGTCATCGATGTGGCGACCAGCAGATCGTAGTCAGCATTTAGCAGTTCACTTTGCAGCATTGCCCAACTCAGGCTATTACCGCGTAATCGCCAACTAAAATGGCGTGGCGGCAGCGTCAGCACCGTCCACTGATGTGCTGGCATCGCCGTCACCAGGCCGTCAGCCCAGGCTTTGTGGCTATTCGCGTGGTAGGCCGACAATAGCAAGATCCGCACAGTTTCCCCTCACATTACAAAATCGTCGAAAGTATACTCGTTGACCCGACTACAGTGCTGCACTACCCTTCTTTCCCCACTATCTGGCCCCGCGCCACGTTCATTCACAACAATAGGCAAGCACTGACATGAGCCAATTTGACACCCTGCGCTTCGAACTTGAAAACGGCATCGCTCGCATTTCGCTAAACCGCCCCGACGCGGCACACAGCCTAAATCTACAAATGGCTCAGGAGCTGGCGCAAGCGGCCATTTTATGTGACAGCAATTCCGATGTGCGCGCGGTCGTGCTCACTGCTGATGGCAAAATGTTTTGTGCCGGCGGCGATGTACAAAGCTTTCATCAAGCGGGCGATGAGGCACCGCAACTGATTAAAGAAATTACCGCCAACCTGCACGCCGCCAACTCGCGTTTTGCCCGTATGCGCGCGCCGCTGATTATCGCGGTAAATGGCACTGCCGCCGGCGCCGGTTTTAGCTTGGCGATGTCTGGCGATATTGTGCTGGCTTCCGAAAAGGCGAAGTTCACTATGGCCTACACCGGCATCGCGGTCAGCCCAGATGGCGGCTCGACCACTTGGCTGCCGCGCTTGGTCGGCCTGCGCCGCGCGCAGGAATTGATTTACACCAACCGCGTTCTCAGTGCTGCCGAGGCACTGGACTGGGGACTGCTCACCAAGGTGGTTGCCGACGAGGACCTCGCTACGGAAACTGACAAGATTGCCGCGCAACTCGCAGCGGGCCCTACCGAAGCCTATGCGCGCGCACGCGCACTGCTGCTGAGCAGCTACGAAAACGGACTGGAATGCCAGCTCGAACAGGAGAGCCGCGGAATTTCACACTGTGTGGGCAGCGCGGATGGTCAAGAGGGCTTGGCCGCATTTGTAGAGCGCCGCAAGCCAAGCTTCAAGGGCGAGTAACACATTTGCGCCATGGGGCGTTCTGCGCGCAGCACTATTGCCGCGCGTAGAACGCTGCCAGTACCTGACTTAATCCAACCGCATCATCGGCGCCGGCAAGCTCACGTATTGAGTGCATAGCAAAGGTCGGCACACCGATATCCAGCGTTGCCACACCCAGTGCAGAGGATGTAATCGGCCCGATCGTGCTCCCACAAGCCATGTCGCTGCGCACCACAAAACTCTGCACCGGCTGCTGACACTGCTGGCATAGATGTCGGAAGGCCGCGCTGGTTTCACTGTTGGTGGCGTAGCGCTGATTGACGTTAATTTTTATTACGGCGCCGCGGTTCAGCAGCGGCCCATGATTCGCGTCGTGGCGGTCACTGAAATTGGGGTGAACACCGTGCGCATTGTCTGCCGAGATCATTAAAGAATGAGCAATGGCCCGCTGCCAGCGGCTTTCATCTCCGGCAATACGGCGCAACACCGACTCCAACATGGGCCCCTGAGCACCACTGCTCGACATACTGCCAACTTCTTCATGGTCGTTGCTGACAAGCACACTGTGTTGATCGGAGGGTGCCGACAGCAAGGCTTGCAAGCCGATAAAACAAGACAGCAGATTGTCCAAACGCGCACTGGCAATAAACTCTTGCTCAAGCCCGATTAGGGCAGCGCCCTGCACGTCGTAAAAGCTCAGTTCGTAGTCTAAAACCGTGTCGACATCACTACCGCCCTGCTCAATCAGCAACTGTTTGAGCAGAGCGTTGAAGTCGGGGGCTTTCTCAGGCTGACTGATCAATACCGGCAGATCGGTCTGGGCATTAATACTACGGTTACTGTTGGCCTCTCGGTCCAAATGAATCGCCAAGCTGGGAATACAACCAATCGCTCGCTCGGTGTTAATCAGGCGATTACGTAACTCGCCATCCTGGCTGCGGTAGCTAATGCGGCCTGCTAGGCCTAGGTCGCGATCAAACCAGGGGTTGAGCAGCGCGCCGCCGTACACATCCACACCGAGCTGAAAATACCCCTTCTTGTGCAGTACCGGGTTGGGCTTCACCTTCAAGCAGGGGCTGTCAGTGTGGGCACCGACCATCTTCCAGCCCTGCTGGGCAACATCACCCAGACCCACTCGAAACGCCACAATTGAAGCGCCGTTGCGCAGGGTATAGTAGCCCTTGCCCGCTTCAAGCGACCAATCATCACGCTCATCCAGCGCGATAAAACCCGCAGCATCCAGCGCTGCAGCCATATTGCTCGCCGCGTGAAACGGCGTCGGGCTGGCATCTAAAAATGCCATCAACTGCTGGTTAAACGTTTGTTTATCCATATTCAATCCGATCACTCGCTAACCCTTGTCGCTGGAAGAACGTGCATGTTGCTGCGATGCCTGCAGTGCTAACAGCAAACTTGATGTGTCTTTCCTACCGCCGCCCAGGCTTTGCACCTGTGCGTAAAATTGATCGACCAAGGCCGTCACAGGTAGGCTGCTGCCTTGCCGACGCGCCTCGTCGAGTACATACGACAGGTCCTTGCGCATCCAGTCCACGGCAAAGCCAAAGTCAAATTCCCCGGTCAGCATGGTCTCCGCTCGATTATCCATCTGCCAGGACTGGGCGGCACCGGCGCTGATCACATCCACAACCGCCGACATATCCAAGCCCGCGCGCTGACCAAAGTTCATTCCTTCCGCCAACCCCTGTAGCAGGCCGGCAATGCAGATCTGGTTGACCATTTTCGCCAACTGACCACTGCCAACCGCGCCAAGAAGACGGTACCGCGCCGCATAGCACTGTAATAACGGCTCAGCCTTGGCGAAAGCTGCCGGCTCACCGCCCGCCATTATTGTGAGCTTGCCGGACTCCGCTCCCGCTTGGCCACCCGATACGGGTGCATCAACAAACTGCAGGCCGGCATGTGCAGCGGCCTGCGCCATCTCTCTTGCCAGCTCGGCAGAGGTGGTGGAATGGTCGACCACAACACCGCCACGCGGCATATGGGCAAACACGCCTTGTTCGCCACACAGCACCTCGCGCACATCAGCGTCGGCGCCCAGACAGACTGCGACAACGTTCCGATCTGCCACCGCGTCCGCGACGCTCGCGGCAACGCAGTCGGAATAAGTCGCTTGCCAGCGTTGGGCTTTTTCCACACTGCGGTTGTATACGCGCAGATCTACCCCGGCCTTCGCGGCATGCCCCGCCATCGGGAAGCCCATCACCCCCAAACCTAAAAATGCTGCCTTCATCACCGTCACCCGTCTTGTTTCACCGCGTTGCTATGCTGCTCGATCAGGCTAGCACGACAGCGTAGATAATTATCGCCAGTACCACTCGGTATATGGCAAAGGGCATCATGCCGACTCGCTCCACCCACTTCATAAATACGCTGATACAGGCGTAGGCTGTTACCGCCGAAACGGCCAGGCCAATTGCCAGCAGCTGCCAGGCGACATCACTGCCATGCTGCAGTAATTCCAGTAATTTATAACTACCCGCCGCCGCAATAATGGGCATGGACAACAAGAAGGAGAAGCGCGCGGCATCGCTGCGTCCCAAGCCTAATAACAGTGCCGCGGTCATGGTGATCCCCGATCGCGACGTGCCCGGCACCAACGCCAGCGCTTGTGCGAAGCCAACTAACAACGCAATGCGCAGGCCGATATCAGCAATACTGCGGCTGTGGCTCGAGTAGCGATCAACCAAACCGAGAATCACGCCAAACACTAACGTCGTTGTTGCCAGCACCACCCCGCCGCGCAGGTGTTGCTCGATAATATCGTTAAAGATCAGCCCGGCAACCACGGCGGGCAGTGTTGCCACAATCACCATCCATGCAAGCCGGCTGTCGGCGCTGTGTTGCCGTGCCACCACACTTTGCGTCCAGGCGGTAAGCAGTGTGCTAACGTCTTTACGAAAGTACGCCAGCACCGCCAACAGCGACCCCACATGCACGGCAACATCAAAAGCAAGGCCCTGATCTTCCCAGCCCAGCAAGGTTTGCGGCAGGACTAAATGCCCGGAACTGGAGATCGGCAAAAACTCCGTTAAGCCTTGAATTGCCGCTAATATCACCGCTTGCAGTGCATCCATTACACGCTTTCCTATCTATCGAATTTGCTTGAGGCTGTTTATGCCAGTGCAATTGTAGTGTGAGCAGGGCCTCGGGCCGGCCCACACTGTGACTGATTTTCTATTGTTTATAAGGTACTGATTATTGCTTCTTCCATGCCACGCTTTCGCGTAAATAAACCGGCTGGGCCTGCTCGGCAGGCAACACCTTCCCTGCCAACACATCTGGCTTTGCCAGCTGCAGCGCGGCGGCGGCACTCGGTAGGATCGTTTGGTCAACAGTGGCTGGCGGGGCATCGCCAAAGCGCTCTGCATAGGTCCAGCCATCGCCGATACCCGCTGCGCCCGCAGCCGTATTGTCGACTTGCTCAGGTGGCAGCAACTGATCGGCGTTTAGCGGTGCAACCACGCCATCGCGGTACTGATAGCGACCGAAATACACCTCGTCCATGCGCGCATCCAGCGCCGGTAATATCATTGTGCCTTCGGCCACGCCCTCTCGCTCAGCGTAGAACTGCGCCATCGCCGCCAGGGTTGAAATCGGCACTACTGGCAATTCCGCCGCAAAGGCCAAACCCTGCACCGTGGCAATGGCCACCCGCAAGCCCGTAAAAGAACCCGGGCCCGCCGTAAAAACCAGTGCATCCATCTGCGCGAGCGGCAGTGAATGCGCAGCTAACATCTCATCCACCATGGGCAGTAAAAATCGCGTGTGGGCGCGAGGCAGCATACGAAAATCTTCGTACACCTGCCCTTCATGCATCAGCGCAACAGAACACGCCGATGTTGAAGCATCGATGGCAAGCAGGGTTGTCATAGGGAGAGTATCCGACAGCGCTAAAAAACGCTGGCATGATAGCACAGCACAGCTCTAACATAGTCAGCGAACACGCCGAACTCATGGATAAAACAGGGTTTTCCCCAATGCCTGAAACCAATGCCGCCCAACCCTATAGCCTGTTAATTCTGGCTGGCGGACAGGGGCGCCGAATGCAGGGCAAAGACAAGGGCCTGCTGGACTGGCAAGGCCGACCGCTCATCGCCCACATTGTCGATGCGCTTGCCGAGAATGCCCATGAAGTGTTGGTAAGCTGCAACCGCAATAGCGACCGCTACCGGGACTATGGACGCCCCCTGCCCGACACGCTTCCCGACTTCCCCGGTCCCTTGGCAGGAATCCTGGCCGGGCTTGAGGGCGCATCCCACACGCAGGTTTTGGTGGTGCCCTGCGACAACCCCTGCCCGCCCACCGACCTGTATCAGCGACTGAGCGAGCAAAGCAGCAACGCGATTCGTTTTGCCTTTGACGGAGAGCAGGACCAGGTGTTGTACGCACTTATTCCTGCGAACCTCCGCGCAAGCCTGTATGACTACTTACAACGCGGCCAGCGCAGCGTTAAAGGCTGGTTCGAACAATGTCATGCTGAAAGAGTGGATTTCTCCGATCAAGCCGAGCGCTTTAAGAATATGAACCGGCCAAGCGATGCCGGACGCAGTAATAGCTAGCTAGGGCCTGTTAACACTAATTGAGTTACGCCTGTTGCGGCTAAAAATTCGCCAAACCAGGAATGAGAAGAGAAGTTTGGTTAACCCAAATGAGCGACGAATGACGACGGGGGGTGGATTTTTAGCTACAACCCAGAGGGCTGGCGCCATTTTTGCCCCCAGCGTTGTTGCAGGTCGCTTGTTTGGGCCCACCAAACTTCGCTTCCTCCGCCTAGCTGGAGGCAAAAATGACCTCCAGCAGGTGCATCTCAATTAGTGTTAACAGGCCCTCGGCCACAGAAGCCGCAATAGTGTGGGCAACAAAAAAGACGCGCCAGGGCGCGTCTTCAGGCCAAAGCATGGGACTAGCAGCGGTTATTACAGATCAAATCGATCCGCATTCATCACCTTCACCCACGCAGCGACAAAGTCGCGGACAAATTTTTCCTTGGCGTCGTCCTGGGCATAAACCTCGGCATAGGAGCGCAGAATCGAATTCGAACCAAACACCAGATCAACGCGTGTCGCCGTCCACTTCACCTCGCCACTAACGCGGTCACGCAGCTCGAACAGGTTGTCGCTGACCGGCTTCCAGGCGTAACGCATATCGGTTAGCGTGACAAAGAAGTCGTTAGTCAAACTACCCACGCGGTCGGTAAACACGCCATGCTGGCTCCCACCGGCGTTTGCGCCCAATACACGCATCCCGCCGATCAAGACTGTCATTTCTGGCGCGCTGAGCCCCAGCAACTGACTGCGGTCCAACATCAACTCTTCGGCGGACACCGTGAAGTCAGCTTTCAGCCAATTTCGGAAAGCGTCGTGCAGCGGCTCCAATACCGCGAAAGACTCAATGTCTGTCATCTCTGCGGTGGCATCACCGCGCCCGGGTGAAAACGGCACAGTGACTGCCACCCCGGCGTTTTGTGCGGCTTGTTCAACAGCCGCGCTACCGGCCAGTACAATGAGGTCTGCCATGCTTACCGACACGCCCTGCGCTTCGCGCACCTTCTCGAGGGTTGTTAACACTTTGTTAAGACGCTCGGGCTCGTTGCCCACCCAGTCACGCTGCGGTGCCAAGCGAATACGGCCACCATTCGCCCCGCCGCGACAATCCGAGTTTCGGAAAGTGCGCGCACTGTCCCAAGCAGTGGAGACCAACTCAGATACTGTCAAGCCACTGGCAAGTACCGCGCGCTTCAAGGCTTCCACGTCACCTTCAGACAAGCGGGTTTCTGACGCGGGAATTGGGTCTTGCCAAATTAAGTCCTCGGCAGGCACGTCAGCGCCCAGATAACGGCTTTTTGGCCCAAGGTCGCGGTGCGTTAACTTAAACCAAGCGCGGGCGAACACCTCGGAAAAGTACGCCGGGTCTTTGTAGAACCGCTCGGCAATAACGCGATAGGCGGGGTCTTTAATCATCGCCATATCGGCATCAGTCATAATCGGATTATGGCGCTGCGACGGGTCGTTGGCATCGACTGGCTTGTCTTCTTCCTTGATGTCTATCGGTTCCCACTGCCAGGCGCCAGCCGGGCTCTTTTTCAGCTCCCAGTCGTAGGTAAACAGCAGGTAGAAATAGCCGCTGTCCCACTGGGTGGGGTTGGTTGTCCAGGCACCCTCAAGACCACTGGTCACAGCGTCACGGCCTACCCCGCTTCCATTGGGGTTACGCCAGCCCAGGCCTTGCTCAGCAACATCGGCACCTTCCGGCTCGGGGCCGAGGGCTTCCGCGTCGCCATTGCCGTGACATTTACCCACCGTGTGACCGCCAGCAGTGAGTGCTACAGTCTCCTCGTCGTTCATTGCCATGCGCGCAAAGGTAAGGCGAACGTCTTCAGCGGTTTTTAGCGGGTCGGGCTTGCCATCAACGCCCTCCGGGTTCACGTAAATCAGGCCCATTTGCACTGCCGCAAGGGGATTGTCGAGCGCGCCGCGCTCATCACTATTCATACGGTCTTGGCCCTTGCCAAGCCATTCGCTCTCAGACCCCCAATTAATATCCTTTTCCGGGTGCCAAATATCTTCGCGCCCGCCGGCGAAACCATAGGTCTTCAGCCCCATCGACTCATAAGCCATATTACCGGCCAAAATCATCAGGTCTGCCCAAGACAGCTTGTTGCCGTACTTCTTCTTGATCGGCCACAACAGGCGCCGGGCTTTATCCAGATTGGCATTATCAGGCCAGCTATTTAGGGGGGCGAAGCGCTGGTTACCGGTAGCCGCACCGCCGCGTCCATCGGCAATGCGGTAGGTGCCAGCAGCGTGCCAGGCCATGCGAATCATCAGACCACCGTAGTGCCCCCAGTCGGCAGGCCACCAATCTTGCGAGTCCGTCATCAATGCCTTGAGGTCACTCTTAACCGCCTCCAGATCCAGCTGCTTAAACGCCTCTGCATAGTTGAAATCCTCAGCCATTGGATTGCTCTTGCGGTCGTGCTGGTGAAGCAAGTCCAGATCCAGCGAATTGGGCCACCAGGATGCAACCTGCGTTTCCTGGCGTGTATTCGCGCCGTGCATTACCGGGCATTTACCGCCCGAGGTAGAAGAACCAGTCATCGTCGATCTCCATTATTTAAGTCAGCGTATTCATTTTTTTAGCAACACCACCTGCCCTTGAACCTAGCACAGCTTTCTGACCAAGGTCGTCAATCAGCGTTCAGCAGCATTCTTTCCCTATTCCGCAAAACGCGACAACGCGCTTTTCGGTCCAGGCACGACTAGTAAGCCTGCAGACAGAAAAAAGATGAAATCGATTATTAATATTAAAATGATAGATTTTGGCAATGACCACTCAGAGTGAGCGCCCAGTTAGCCCCGAAGAAAAGCCAGAAATGAAAAAGGCCCGCCATAGGCGAGCCTTTAAATTTGGTACGACCGAGTGGATTCGAACCACCGACCCCCACCATGTCAAGGTGGTGCTCTAACCAACTGAGCTACGGTCGTATTGTTGAGAGCCGCGCATTATAAGCAGGCAATTCGGGGAAGACAAGCCCAGCCGCCGATTAGCTAATAAACATACGCTCCTTTATCTCGTGAAGCTTGTCGCGCAGTTTGGCCGCCGCTTCAAACTCGAGGTTTTTAGCGTGTTCCTGCATCTGCTGTTCCATCGTTTTAAGCATTTTCGCTAGTTCATTCGGCGCCAGGCTCTCTGCATCGAGCAGATAATCACCGGCGGGCTCAGCTGCTTTGCGCTGGTCACGTCCACGACGATTGGCTTTTGACCCCGGCGCCGCCGCCGCTTCCAAAATATCCTCAACGGATTTGTGCACGCCCTTGGGCACAATGCCGTGCGCCTCGTTGTGGGCAAGCTGCTTCTCGCGACGGCGCTCGGTCTCGTCAATAGCGCGGCGCATGGATCCGGTAATATTATCGCCGTAAGATCGGAAGAGCGACGTGTAGGGAAAG
>NZ_CAXGPO010000027.1:0-40809 GCF_964011655.1 uncultured Spongiibacter sp.
CGCCCGCCGCAAGGGAGGTGGCATTGATCGCGCCGGCCGAGGTTCCTGCCAGGATAGGGAAGGGGTTGCTGTGCCGCTTGCCGTGCAGCGATGCAATGGCTTTTAGCACGCCAACCTGGTAGGCCGCACGAGCGCCACCGCCGGGTAGAATCAGCCCGGTGTTGGCGTGACTGGCGCTGGCGTCAGGACAAGACATCGCGAGACTTCCCGGCTATGACCGCTGACCGCGCAGGCCGGTTTCAACCAGCACGCGCGTAGCAATTTCCTCGACGGAGGCATGCGTTGTATCCAAGTAGGGAATGCCAAAGCGGCTAAAGAGCGCCTCGGCGTCGCGCACCTCATCCTCGCAGCGGCGCAGGCTGGCGTAGGGGCTGTCGGGACGGCGTTCGCTGCGAATTGCGGCAAGTCGCTGCGGTTCTATGGTCAAACCAAAGAGCCGGTCGCGATAAGCGGCGAGCGGTTTTGGCAGCCTGCGTTCTTCCAGGTCTTCTTCGGTGAGCGGGTAATTGGCGACGAAAATACCGCCCTGCATCGCCAAGTAAAGGCAGGTTGGGGTTTTGCCACTGCGGGAAACGCCGATCAATATCACTTGGGCTTGGTCGTAGCGGTTGATTCTTGCACCGTCGTCGTTGTCCAGTGCGAAGTTAACAGCGTCGATGCGATGTTTGTACTGGGCGTCGCGGTCGGCGTTTTTGACGCGGCCAACCGTGCTGGAGGGTTTCTCCCCAAGGGCGCTTTCCAGCTGGTTGAGGAAGGTGTCGAGCACGTCGATGATAAAACCATTGCTGGTGGCAATTACGGCGCGAATCTCTTGGTTGACCAAGGTGTCAAAGATAATCGGCTGGCGCCCCGTGGCCTCGGCGACCTGATTGATTTTATCGACGGCGGCGCGCGCTTTCTCCACGGTGTCTACATAGGGCACGACAACGTGGTCAAATTTTAACTGTTCAAATTGGGAGAGCAGGCTGCTGCCCAAGGTTTCTGCGGTGATGCCTGTACTGTCAGAAATATAAAAAACGGTTCTCATCATGTAGTTTTTTTACCGAATGCTGCGTTGTTTTCGACGGGAATTTCCAGAATAGCTGTTTTAGTATGCTCGCGTCGCATTTTTTTACGCTTATTGCACTATGCATCAAGCATAGCAAAAGGAGATACACCGCATGGCTGAATACGTTATCTGGTTCAGGGATCTGGGAATGAACGATGTCGAAGTTGTTGGGGGCAAAAACGCCTCTCTCGGTGAGATGATCAGTCAATTGTCTAATGCCGGTGTATCGGTACCCGATGGCTTTGCCACCACGGCGCAAGCCTACCGCGACTTCCTCGACCAAAGTGGCCTGAACCAACGTATTCAGGACATGCTCAAAGGTCTGGATATCGACGATGTAAAAACCCTTGCCAAGGTAGGCAAGGAGATTCGCCAAGCCATCGTTGATACGCCATTTCCCGCGCCATTGAATGACGCGATCAGCGAAGCCTACGCTAAAATGATCGACGGCAACCCCGCAATGGCCTGTGCAGTGCGCTCCTCGGCCACAGCAGAAGATTTGCCCGACGCCTCATTTGCCGGCCAACAGGAAACCTTCCTGAACATCAACGGCCTCGACAACATTATGATCGCGATCAAGGAGGTCTTTGCCTCACTGTACAACGATCGCGCTATTGCCTACCGCGTTCACAAGGGGTTTGAACACGCCGATGTTGCCTTGTCTGCCGGTATTCAGCGCATGGTGCGCTCAGAAACCGGTGCCGCAGGCGTTATGTTCAGCATGGATACCGAGTCTGGCTTTGACGGTGTGGTCTTCATTACTGCCAGCTACGGCCTGGGTGAAACCGTGGTTCAGGGCGCTGTTAACCCTGACGAATTTTACGTTCACAAGGCCACGCTGGAAAAAGACCGCCACGCCGTGCTGCGCCGCAACCTGGGTAGCAAGCTGATCAAAATGGTCTACGGCAGTGAAGCATCGGCCGGCAAATCGGTAGAAACCGTTGATGTTCCCGAAGCCGATCGCAGCCAGTTCTGCATCACCGACGAAGAAGTCATGTCGCTGGCCCGTCAGGCGCTGATTATTGAAAAACACTACGGCCGACCCATGGATATTGAGTGGGCGCGCGACGGCGACGACGGCAAGCTCTACATCGTTCAGGCTCGCCCGGAGACGGTAAAAAGCCGCGAGTCGGCCAATATGATGGAGCGCTACCTGCTGAAAGAAAAAGGCGAAGTGCTTTGCGAGGGCCGCTCTATTGGTCAGCGCATTGGCGCGGGCCCTGTGCGGGTGATCGACAACCTGGCGGAAATGGATCAAGTACAACAGGGCGATGTCTTGGTTACTGATATGACCGACCCAGACTGGGAGCCGGTAATGAAGCGCGCAGCCGCCATCATTACCAACCGTGGCGGCCGTACCTGCCACGCGGCTATCATCGCCCGCGAACTGGGTATTCCTGCGGTCGTTGGCTGTGGTGATGCCACTGAGCGTTTGAGCTCAGGTCAGGACGTCACCGTGTCCTGCGCGGAAGGTGATACGGGCATGGTTTACGCCGGTCAGCTCGACTTCGATATCAGCCGTAACAAGCTCGATGCCATGCCCGAGCTGCCCTTTAAAATTATGATGAACGTGGGCAACCCCGATCGCGCGTTTGATTTTCAGGCATACCCCAACGCCGGTGTGGGCTTGGCGCGTTTGGAATTTATCATTAACCGCATGATCGGTGTGCACCCCAAAGCACTGATCAACTACGACACTTTGCCGCGCGATGTTCAGCAAGCGGTGAAGCGTCGTGTGGCTGGCTACGCCGACCCTGTAGAGTTTTATGTCGAGAAGCTGGTCGAGGGTATCTCTAGCATTGCCAGCGCGTTTTACCCGGAGCGGGTAATTGTGCGGATGTCCGACTTTAAATCAAATGAGTACGCACACTTGATTGGCGGCAGCCTTTACGAGCCCTCAGAAGAAAACCCCATGCTGGGTTTCCGAGGTGCCTCACGCTATATCTCTGACTCGTTCCGCGAGTGCTTTGAGCTGGAGTGCCGCGCGCTGAAGAAAGTGCGTGAAGAGATGGACCTGCAAAATGTTGAGATTATGGTGCCCTTTGTACGCACCGTAGGCGAAGCGAAACAAGTGGTAGAGCTACTGGCCGAAAATGGCTTAAAGCGCGGTGAAAACGGCCTGAAGGTCATCATGATGTGTGAGCTACCTGCCAATGCCTTGTTGGCGGAGCAATTCCTCGAGCACTTTGATGGCTTCTCAATTGGTTCAAACGACCTCACTCAGCTGACACTTGGTCTGGATCGCGACTCCGGCTTGATCGCCCACCTGTTTGATGAGCGCAACGAGGCCGTTAAGGTACTACTCTCCAATGCGATTCGGGCGTGTAAGGAGCAGGGCAAGTACATCGGAATTTGTGGACAGGGCCCCTCAGATCACCCGGACTTCGCGCAGTGGCTGATGGAGCAGGGCATCGACAGCGTGTCACTGAACCCGGATTCGGTACTGGAGACCTGGCTGTTCTTGGCCGATAAATTAACCGAGCAATAACTCATTTTCGAGAATATTCGGGTCGGTGTAGGCTAGTATTTAGCTACACGTCTGGTCAGCGGAATGAACCAAAATCGTTCGTGAGGCTACTCGCCCAGCGTTGGTTTGTTCTGCTGATTATATTTCAGTCAAAGCCTGACTCAATTGTATCTCTTACGGCGAGTGAACCCACTAGTAAAAAGAGGACGATGCTGCCCAGTACCACAGCAGCTGTATGCCTCTTCCCGCCAGCTTTACTCTTTATCTCTTGTATTTCAGAAAATTTATGATAGTGGTTCTCAGTGTCGTAAAAGCCTTCTTCTGTTACAACAGATATACGGCTCTTTTCGGAGAAACCGCTGGAAAATACTACGTAATACTCACTTCCAGGCTCTAGATGTGGGCCACCTTTCTGCCTGGGACTATAAACGTTCGTTGAACTACAGCCGATAATAGAAATTATCAGCAATAGTACGAGAAGGGACTTGCAAAAACGGCGTGTTTTTACAGGCATATGCGCAATACAAATCATGAATTAGACCTTTTCGACCTGAGTTGGGGTGTTCACTTCCTTAGATTTTTAGAGCTGAAAAGCCGGATGGAAAGCACTCTATTCAGCCGATGCGCAAATCCAATTATGCCTGTGTTGAGAACGATGCGAATAACTCGAGTTGATCGCGGTAGGCCATCAAGCTTGGGGGTCGTCATTTCAAAGTCTTGATTAAAATTGGTTCTGTTTTTATAAGCCAGATAGGTTACTACACTCTCTCCAAGTGTCGTTGTACGCCGAAACAAATTTCACTACTAGGGGAAATTAGCGCAAACCGAGTTGTCTTTTGGAGGGCTTTATAGCCATACTTGACTCCGTCTTTGCGGGGCCCAAAGGTTTCTTTATGGAAGGGGGAGCAAGTTCCTAGCGTAGCAAAATGATATATAGCAGTGGTGTAAGAGGAAGATAGCAGTGCGTTATTACAGCCTTGAAAAGCTGATCAATCTTTACGATGGATACCGAAAAGTCTTCAAGATTGATGATGCACAATTGATGCTGCTACAGCTCGACGGCCAGCACTATTTGATCGAAAGTAACTGCCCCCACCGCGCCTGGCCTCTCGATACGTCGGATATCCGAGGTGAGAATTTGGTTTGCCCCAAGCACCACTACCGCTTTGACCTACGCAGTGGTGAGTTACTTCACGCGACAGAAGAACCCTGTCGGGGCTTGAGGTGTTATGAGGTGGTCTACCGAGACAACGAGCTCGGTGTAATGCTGGGCGATTAGACCAGCGGGCGCAGCCAGGGAGAGGGTTTTGCGTGCTGCCACAGGCGGTCAAACTGTTCTCGGTAGGCACTTGCGGTCGGCCGCGAATGAAAACAGCCCCAGGCCCGGCCGCCGCGCCGCATACTGTGAACGAGGGTTGCCTCGTTGTCGGCGAGCAAGAAGTATTCACTAAGTTCGCCGTGTTGCTTTGGATTAGAAACCCGAATATGAATACTGCTGCTCAGCCGCTGACTGAGTTCTACCAAGGGATGGCGACTCTCTCGCAGCGGCCGGTCGTCGCAGATCAGCAGTCGTATTTCACTGTCGCGATGCCTTCGAGCGAGGGTAGAGACAATATCAATCAGGCGCGGCTGGGCATAAACCTCTGGCTCCAGACTGTGGCAAAACACCCACAACTGTCGGCGACTCAAACTGGCTAAGGCCAGGGCGCTGTCGGGCAGTGACTCAACAGCAAATTTGCGGCCATCTTCTCCCAGGCGTTGCGTACCCCGCAGCGTTCGCGTCATTGACTGGTGAGCGATACCGGCGTCCATAAAACTGTCACCGATGGGCTGAAAACCTTCTTTCCGGTAGAAGTCGATGGCGTGTGTTTGGGCCGCGAGCTCCAATTTGGGCAGTTGCTGTTGGATCGCGTCATCAATTACGGCATGTAGCAGTGCGCGACCGATACCTCTGCCGCGATAGTCAGCGGCGACAGCCATACGCCCGACGTGGCCGTCAGCCAAAAGACGAACGGTTCCGACGACTTCGCTGCCATATCGCGCCAGCCAGTGACGCGCGGTGAAGTCATCTTCATCTAGTTCCAGTTCAATGGGAACGCGTTGCTCTTCAACAAAAACCCGACGCCGAATTTCCGTTAATTCCCGCCAATGTTCTGACCAGCGTACGCGCTCAATCTTCAACATCGTCATCGAAATACACCGTGCCTGTTTGGTAGAGCTGATAGCGTAGCTCAACCACCAGCCCCATCACATCATCACCGCCTTCTTGTTCACAGAACTCAGCCACGGCGGGGCGCAAGTCACTGGGGTAGGGGTAGGCAATACCGTCGGCAAACAGATAGTGGGCGTCGAAGGCCAAGCGCGCACCCAGGCGCAGGCAGGCTGGCACCTGTTGTTCGCGGTGAGCATATTCCTCAAATGACAGCGCAGGGTTATCGAAGCGCTGCTGCTGGTCGACGTGGGTCATCATCTGTCCAAACCAGCGTGAAAGGGCTCGATCATCGTCTAGCCCTGCGCTCAGGCGCTCGCGCAGTTGCGGGAGAACATCTTCAGGGATCCAGCCACTGGGCGCGCTGGCATTTAGGGCCTGATCGCTAAACCGCTGCCCGTCGCTCAACACGGTTTCTCGCTCGATTGACCAGCTATTCAGTAATTCGGCGTTGGAGGGGGCTCTAAAGCCCACCGACAGGGTGATGCAGTCATCGCCGACAGCGGTTCCCCAATGTGCGACACCCGGGGGAATGTAGAGTATGTCGCCGGCTTCAAGAATCACTTCCTGTTGACAGTCGAAGTGTTTAAGCAAGCGTAATTCAGGGTGGCCGAGCAGTTCGCTGCTATCGTCGCAGTGCTGGCCCAGCTGCCAGCGACGGCGGCCGCTGCCCTGAATGAGAAATACATCGTATTGATCGTAGTGGGGGCCCACGCTGCCGCCATCGGCCGCGTAGCTGACCATAATGTCATCGATACGCCAGCGCGGTAAAAAACGGAAATCGTTTAGTAATTCTGCAACACCGGGTATCCATTGGTCGACCGATTGAACCAAGAGAGTCCAATGGCTGGCGGGCAGCTCGGCGAAGTAGCTCTCCTTCAGCGGCCCGTGTTGTAGCTGCCAGTCGCTGCCGTGTTGTGAGATTAGCCGTGAATCAACCTCGTCTTCACAGGCCAGACCAGCGAGGTCATCACCGTCCACGGGGCATTCAAAACCCTGCAGGGCGCCACGCAACACCCGTGGACGGCGCTGCCAATCCTCGTCGAGGAATTGCTGCGCATCGAAGCCCTGCAGCGCCATTTTATATCCGCTTGGCTTGCGCGACGGCGTTGCCGATATAGCTCGCGGGGCTTAGCTGACGAAGCTCCGCTTTTGCTGCCTCGGGGATCTCCAGCGTGTCAATAAAGCTGGCCAAAGTCTCCCGTGTGATGCGCTGGCCGCGGGTTAGGGCCTTCAGTTTTTCGTAGGGCTCTTCTACGCCGTAGCGACGCATGACGGTTTGAATGGGCTCAGCCAGTACTTCCCAGGCATCGTCCAAGTCAGCGGCCAGTCGCTCTGGGTTGATTTGCAGCTTGCCCAAGCCTTTCAGCGTGGCTTGATAGGCGATCATGCTGTACGCCATGCCAACGCCCATATTGCGCAAAACCGTCGAGTCAGTCAGGTCGCGCTGCCAGCGAGAGATCGGCAGCTTCGCCGCCAGGTGTTGCAGCACCGCGTTGGCAATGCCGAGGTTGCCCTCAGAGTTTTCGAAGTCGATGGGGTTGACCTTGTGAGGCATGGTGGACGAGCCAACTTCACCGGCGATGGTGCGCTGTTTGAAGTAGCCCAGTGAAATATAGCCCCAGATGTCGCGATCTAAGTCGATCAAGATGGTGTTGAAGCGTGCAATGGCATCAAACAGCTCAGCGATATAGTCGTGAGGTTCGATCTGTGTGGTGTAAGGGTTCCAGCTAAGCCCCAGGCCTTCAACAAAGCTCTGCGCGTTGGCTTCCCAGTCTACGTCGGCATAGGCACTGATGTGGGCGTTATAGTTGCCCACCGCGCCGTTGATTTTACCCAGCAGGGCAACGTCGGCAATGCAGGCGCGTTGGCGGCGCAGGCGCGCAACCACATTGGCCAGCTCTTTACCCATTGTGGTGGGGCTCGCCGTTTGGCCGTGGGTACGAGACAGCATCGGAATGTCCGCAAACTCGCGGGCTTGCTCGGCCAGCTTGTCAACGATAGCGTCGATGTCCTGCAGCAATACCTCGCGGCCTTCACGAAGCATCAGGGCGTGGGAAAGGTTGTTGATGTCTTCTGAGGTGCAGGCAAAGTGAACGAATTCTGAAATCGCCGCTAATTCAGCATTGTCTGCGATGCTTTCCTTAATGAAGTATTCAATCGCTTTAACGTCGTGATTAGTGGTGGACTCAATCTCTTTGACTCGCGCCGCTTGTGTTTCACCGAATTCAGCGATCATGGCCTCTAATCTAGCGGCTGCGTCTTCTGAGAGAGCTGGTACTTCTTCAATGCCAGGATTTGCCGCCAATTGGGCCAACCAGCGCAGCTCGACGATTAAACGGCTTTTGATCAAACCGAATTCGCTGAACACCGGGCGCAGCGACGCTGTCTTACTGCCATAGCGGCCGTCGACAGGGGAAATAGCAGAGAGCGCGGACAATTCCATCATGGGGTTACCTTTCTATACGCGGAGGGCAAATTAATGGGGCGCAATCATACACTGCTCAGTGCTGAATTTCAGTGCCCAGTAGCCGCTGCGCTTCGGTAAAAAGGCGATTTCTGAGGAACATTAGGCTAAAGCGATTGCCGCCCGCCGCTCGCCAGAGATAGGCACCGCGAATGGCCGCTAACAGCAGTGCACGAATTTTGGCGGCATTGTCATTGTTTTGCAGTTGTTGAGCGCTACCGCTTACCTGAATGCGAAAGCGATACTTGGATAGGGTATCTTGATAGATATCCGCCAAAGCCGGCGCCAAGCTCGTTAATTCACCGCCAAACTCGCGCTGTTTGGCGCAGTGCTCTAGTCGATTACGCATGATGCTTGCGGCTGCATGGTCCCGGCGCAGTTTGTTTTGTAAGAACAATACGCCCATACAGTAGCGCGTAACGGCCTGGCGCTCGCCGTAATCATTGCCACTGAGCAAATCACGCAGGGCGCGGATACCCAGCTCAAGTGCATTGATATTGCCGAACACACTGCGGGTGTCATTCCCTGAGAAGGCAAAAAGGCTGGCCAGGGAAGCGTCGAGCGCTGCGGGTTCAGCTTGCCCGGTTCGGGCAATTTGATCGACCAGCGTCACGGCCTGCAGAACGCCAGCCAACGCCAGGGTTTGTTCTGTGAGTTGCTCTGCATTGGGAAAGAAGGCCATTAGCGATTGTATCCCGATTCGATAATGCCGCCGCCCAGGCATTGCTCGCCCAGGTAGAAAACCGCTGACTGCCCAGGGGTGATTGCGCGCTGGGGAGTATCGAAAATTACCTCGTAGCCGGTTTCGGTCGCCAGCAGCTCGCAGGGTTGGTCGGCCTGGCGGTAGCGCGTTTTTGCACTGCAACGCAGGGGCAGCTGGGGTGGCGGGGGAGTGATCCAGTGAATACTCGACAGCCGCAGGCAATTTTTAAACAGCGCAGGGTGCTGGCTGCCCTGGGCAACCCGCAGAACATTGCGTGACAAGTCCTTATCAACAACGTACCAGGGCTGTTCACCGGCACCGCGCACACCGCCGATACCGAGGCCCTGACGCTGGCCAATTGTGTGATACATCAAGCCGCTGTGCTGCCCCATATCCTGGCCATCGAGACTTTCGATACGGCCCGGTTGAGCAGGCAGGTATTGCTGCAAAAAATCCTTGAAGCGACGCTCGCCGATGAAGCAAATCCCGGTGCTGTCTTTTTTGTTGTGGGTGACGAGCCCGTGCTCCTCGGCGAGGGCGCGGACGGCAGGTTTCTCTAATTCCCCAACTGGGAACAAGGTCTTGGCCAGTTGATCGGCGCTGACTGCATGCAGGAAGTAACTTTGGTCTTTGTTGTTGTCTATGCCTTTTAGGAGTTGGGTATGCTCTCTGCCCGGGCTGCGCCGGGTGTAGTGACCGGTGGCAATGCCATCGGCGCCCAGCTGCAATGCGTAGTCCAAAAAGGCCTTAAATTTAATCTCCCGATTGCAAAGAATATCGGGGTTAGGGGTGCGGCCCGCGCGGTACTCTTCGAGGAAGTGCTCAAAGACATTGTCCCAGTATTCCTGAGCGAAATTGGCGGTGTGCAGGTAAATATCCAGTTTTTGGCACACGGCAGCAGCGTCGGCGAGGTCGTCCATGGCGGTGCAGTATTCTGTGCCATCGTCCTCATTCCAGTTCTTCATGAACAGGCCTTCGACCTGATAACCCTGCTGCTTTAACAGCAGTGCCGTTACCGATGAGTCGACGCCACCGGACATGCCGACGATCACTTTGGTATCGGCAATCGCCTTGTCTGCCAGCGGGTTGTAGTCGGTGGCGCTCATTAAGGTTCTCCGTAGATCATCGCCAGTGGAAAGCGTTGGCCTTCTAGATAGCGTTCAACGCAGTCGAGCACCATGGGGCTGCGCAGCTGATGGCGGCGCTCGCGAAGTTGTTCAATAGTCAGCCAGTGAACGCTATCGATATCGCTGTCCAGCGGGCTCTCAGGGCAAAACGCCATGGGGCGGCCAAAAAACGTGGTGCGATGATACGTTGCGTTTTTGGCTGGCGGGCTATACAGGCCAATACCGACGACGCCCTGTAGCTCAACCTTCCACTGAGTTTCTTCCAGCGTTTCTCGCAGCGCCGCTTCACAAAGCCCTTCGTCGGCCTCCAGGTGGCCGGCGGGCTGGTTGAGCACACGCTTGCCGTCACGGATCTCTTCAACGATCAAAAATTTACCGTCATTTTCTATTACACACGCGACCGTGACTCTTGCCTGCCAGTCCATAGTGGTTCCTAGTCTGTTGTGAATTGTCGCAGCACCGAAAGCCGGGCATTGTACCGCCACCGCTCAGCGTGGGCTACGTTTGCCACGCCGGGCTGGCGAAGTTCGCGGCCTGGGTTTGCGCGTTTTAGCATTGCGTGTACTACAGCGCCCGGCCTTCGGAAATAATTTACGTTGCTCTGAAGTACTCAGTTCTACTATTCGCGATTGTCCGGGGGCCAAATCGTCGAGTGACCAAGGGCCAATGCTCGCCCGAATCAACCGAAGTGTTGGAAAGCCTACCGCTGCCGTCATACGGCGAACCTGCCGGTTTCTACCTTCGGTGATTTCCAGTGACAGCCAGCTGGTGGGAATCGCAGCGCGATAGCGCACCGGCGGTTGCCGGGGCCACAGTCCGGCAGGCTCGTCCATCGCGTGCGCTAGCGCGGGCTGGGTCAGGCCGTCTTTTAGCTCCACACCATTTTGCAGGGCGTTAATTGCCGATTCATTGATCTCACCCTCCACTTGTACCCAATAACATTTGCTAAGCTTGTGGTCGGGATGGCTAATACGGTGCTGGAGTGAACCGTCTCCGGTGAGCACCATTAATCCCTCTGAGTCAAAATCCAGTCGGCCAGCGGGATAGATGGCGGGAATATCAATGTAATTCGCCAGCGTTTCGCGGTCGTCGCAGGGGGTAAATTGGCTCATAACCCGAAAGGGCTTATTAAAAAGATAGAGAACTGTCACGGGAATCTAATATTCATGGAAGAAATTCGACTATAAAGTGTTATAATGCGGCGCTTTTTAAAGAAAGCTAGGCTTTAAAGCGCTCGCTGACCAGACTTGGAGGGGCGGCATTGTAGCAGCGACACTGCGCTGTTGCCGCCACCGAACGAGCTCAGATACTAACCTATAAACCATGGAGTCAAAAATGGGATACCAACATATCAAGGTACCTACAGAGGGTGAGAAAATCTCCGTTAATGCGGATCTTTCCCTGAACGTACCCGATCGGCCAATTATTCCTTTTATCGAAGGCGATGGCATCGGGATCGACATCACTCCGGTAATGATCAACGTTGTGGATGCAGCGGTTGAGAAAGCTTACGCCGGCAATAAAAAAATCAGCTGGATGGAAATCTTCACTGGCGAAAAAGCCGCCGAGCTCTACGACGGCGACTGGTTCCCCGCAGAAACACTGGACGCCATCAAAGAATACGTCGTGGCGATCAAAGGTCCACTAACTACCCCCGTTGGTGGTGGTTTCCGCTCTTTGAACGTTGCACTGCGCCAGGAACTGGACCTCTACGTTTGTCAGCGCCCCGTTCGCTGGTTTGAAGGCGTTCCTTCTCCCGTTAAAGAGCCAGGCAAAACCAATATGGTGATCTTCCGTGAAAACTCGGAAGACATTTATGCGGGTATTGAATGGAAAGCGGGCACTCCTGAAGCTGATAAAGTGATCAACTTTATGCAGGAAGAAATGGGTGTCACCAAAATCCGCTTCCCGCAGGAGTGTGGTATCGGTGTTAAGCCGGTATCGGAAGAGGGTACTAAGCGCCTGGTGCGCAAAGCGATTCAGTACACTATCGATCAAGACCTGCCTTCGCTGACACTGGTTCACAAAGGCAACATCATGAAGTTCACCGAAGGTGCCTTCAAGAACTGGGGCTACGAGTTGGCCATGGAAGAGTTCGGTGGTGAGCTGCTAGACGGCGGTCCATGGGTCAAGCTGAAAAATCCAAACACTGGCAAAGAAATCATCATTAAAGACGTAATTGCCGACGCGATGCTCCAGCAGGTATTGCTGCGTCCGGATGAGTACAGCGTTATCGCGACGCTGAACCTGAACGGCGACTACCTCTCTGATGCACTTGCCGCGCAGGTTGGCGGTATCGGTATCGCACCTGGTGCAAACCTCAGCGACAACGTTGCACTGTTTGAAGCCACTCACGGTACAGCACCAAAATACACCGGCCAGGATAAGGTTAACCCCGGTTCGCTGATCCTGTCGGCTGAAATGATGCTGCGCCACCTCGGCTGGAATGAAGCAGCGGACCTGATTATCGACGGCATGAACGGCGCGATTCAGGCCAAAACAGTCACCTATGACTTTGAGCGTTTGATGGAAGGGGCAACCTTGCTGAAATGTTCTGAGTTCGGTGATGCGATCGTCAAGCACATGTAAGTGTGTCGGCCACCCCTAGCGGGGTGGCCTTGCTGTCGATGTGGGCGCGTTTATTGAGGGCTTAGATCACAGCGCGGAGTAATTGCCCACGTATTCGTGGCGACCAAGGCACTTTGCAAACCTTAGCCTTTTTCTTGGTTCACTGCTCAACTTCTTGTTCTAATTCAGAATCTGCCTGAATATTTGTTGCATGTAGGCCTTTCGGGCCCTGCTGGGCATCAAAGCAGACACTCTGACCTGCCTTAAGTGTTTTGTAGCCTTCCATCGAGATCGCCGAGTAGTGGGCAAACACTTCTTGATTGCCATCTTCGGAGAGAATAAATCCGTAACCTTTGGCGTTATTGAACCACTTTACAACACCATTTTGCATAGCCTTACACCCTGATTTCTCGTTATAGTTATTGTCACATTTAACGCGATAGACCTTGTTTTTATCGCGCTAATACCCATTTTTAAAACACGGAGTGCTTGGCGTCAAGCCGCGACTTCTCGCTAGCCGCGCTTCGTGAATACCCCTATTGTGGGGGAATACCGCGATGCTAAGCTCAGGTAAACAGAATTATGCCGTACCCGAACACAGTTATGAGCCAGGAAGATCACTCCGATTATGAAGGAGGCACCGCTCTACAGGAGTCGAAACCACAGCTGAAAAAGCCACCGCTCTATAAAGTGGTGCTGCTAAACGATGACTACACCCCAATGGAGTTTGTCATCGAGGTACTCGAAGACTTTTTTTATATGGATAGACAAAAAGCAACGCAAGTGATGCTAACCGTTCACACCCAGGGGAAAGGGGTTTGCGGCGTGTTCACCCGCGATATCGCTGAAACAAAAGCGGAGCAGGTTAATCAGTATTCACGTGAAAGCGGTCACCCTCTACTCGCCGAAATCGAAGAGAACGAAGGCTGATCATGTCACGTACAAAGCAGTACCCATGTGCAACAACAGAAGGCGTAACAGGCTATGTTGAGTAAAGATTTAGAAACGACACTCAGCCAGGCATTCAAGTCTGCCCGCAGCCGTCGGCATGAATTTATGACGGTAGAGCACTTATTGCTTGCCCTTGCAGACAACGAAGCCGCCGTGAAGGTGCTACTGGCCTGTGGAGCAGATTTACCCCAGTTAAAGGGTGAACTAAGCGAGTTTGTTGACGCGACCACACCGCGTATTCCCGACGACGACGTCGAGCGAGATACCCAGCCCACTTTGGGCTTCCAGCGCGTTTTGCAGAGAGCCGTGTTTCACGTGCAATCCTCCGGCAAACAGGAAGTGACCGGCGCTAACGTTCTGGTTGCTATTTTCAGCGAACAGGAAAGCCAAGCGGTCTACTTCCTGAAGTCGCAGAGTGTTAATCGCCTGGATATCGTCAATTACATCACCCACGGCATTTCCAAGGTGTCCGGGGGAGAGTCCGGCGAGCACGAGCAACACGGCGAGCACGAGGGTGAGGGCAGTGATCCCGAGCAACGTCCACTGGAAAGCTTCTCCACCAACCTCAACGAAGAGGCGCAGTCCGGTCGCATTGACCCCTTAATTGGCCGCACAGAGGAAGTGGAGCGCGTAGCCCAGATACTCAGCCGCCGTCGCAAGAACAACCCTTTACTCGTCGGCGAGTCTGGTGTCGGTAAAACTGCTATTGCAGAAGGCTTGGCAAAGCGGATTGTCGATGGCGATGTCCCCAGCGTGCTGGCCGACAGTGTCGTTTACTCTCTGGATATGGGGGCGCTATTAGCCGGGACTAAATACCGCGGCGACTTCGAAAAACGCCTGAAGGGCCTGCTTGCAGACCTGAAAAAACGTGAAGGTGCGATCCTGTTTATTGACGAGATCCACACGATTATCGGCGCAGGGGCCGCGTCGGGCGGTGTTATGGATGCCTCGAATCTATTAAAGCCGCTGCTCAGTAGCGGACAAATTCGCTGCATAGGCTCTACCACTTTCCAGGAGTATCGCGGGATCTTTGAGAAGGACCGCGCCCTGAGCCGCCGCTTCCAAAAAGTGGATATCGGCGAGCCCAGTGTGGAAGATACCTTCCATATATTGAAAGGCCTGAAGTCACGT
This sequence comes from uncultured Spongiibacter sp., assembly GCF_964011655.1. Lineage (NCBI taxonomy): Bacteria > Pseudomonadati > Pseudomonadota > Gammaproteobacteria > Cellvibrionales > Spongiibacteraceae > Spongiibacter > uncultured Spongiibacter sp. Next base: position 14,672 of record NZ_CAXGPO010000027.1, read on the forward strand.
TTTGAAGGGCACCACGAGCTCAAATACAGTGACGCAGCGCTGCGAACCGCCGCAGAATTGTCGGCGCGTTATATCAATGATCGCTTTTTACCCGATAAAGCCATCGATGTAATAGACGAAGCCGGAGCGTATCAGCGCCTGCAGCCCGAGGATCAGCGTGTCGATGTTATCGATGTGGCAGATATTGAGGCCATTGTCGCCAAAATTGCTCGCATACCGCCCAAGAGCGTATCGTCGGATGACAAAGCGTCACTGGCCAAGCTCGAAGATAATCTCAAAATGGTGGTCTTCGGTCAGGATCAGGCAATCACCGAGCTGAGTGCATCCATCAAGCTGGCGCGAGCTGGCCTGAAAGCCGGGGACAAGCCCATTGGCTCGTTCCTGCTGGCCGGCCCCACCGGCGTGGGTAAGACAGAAGTTTGTCGCCAATTGGCAAAAATACTGGGCTTGGAATTGATCCGCTTCGATATGTCGGAGTACATGGAACGCCATACAGTATCGCGCCTGATCGGTGCGCCTCCAGGCTATGTCGGCTTTGACCAGGGCGGGTTATTAACCGATGCGGTGACCAAGCACCCACACTCTGTTGTGTTGCTCGATGAGATCGAAAAAGCACACCCAGAGCTTTTCAATCTGTTGCTGCAGGTGATGGACCACGGTTCACTGACCGACAACAACGGCCGCAAAGCGGATTTCCGCAATGTTATCTTTATCATGACAACCAATGCCGGGGCCGAGAGTATTAGCCGCCGCTCTATTGGTTTCACCGAGCAGGATCACCACACTGATGCCAGCGAAGCGATCAACCGGCTGTTTACGCCGGAGTTCCGCAACCGCCTGGACAGCGTGATTAACTTTGCGCCCCTGCCTGAAGAGGTCGTGCTTACTGTCGTGGATAAGTTCTTGGTTGAACTACAAGCTCAGCTGGACGACAAAAAAGTCGCTCTTCACGTTGATGACGACGCGCGCCGTTGGCTGGTGAAAAAAGGTTACGACCGCACAATGGGTGCCCGCCCGATGGCGAGAGTCATTCAAGAACACATCAAAAAGCCGCTGGCGGAAATGGTGTTGTTCGGTAGCCTGGAAGAGCAGGGAGGTGTTGTGCACATCAGCGTGAATAGCGAGGCAGATACACTAACACTGGAAGCGGAAACTCAGCGGGAAACAGAAACAGAGGCCTGACACAGGTCTCTGTTTCATTGCTGGGCTTAACGGCCGCGGAAAGTGATGCGGCCTTTGGTCAGGTCGTAAGGCGTGAGCTCAACCTTAACTTTATCGCCGGTCAAAATACGGATGTAGTGCTTGCGCATCTTCCCTGAGATGTGAGCAGTAACAACGTGGCCGTTTTCCAGCTTTACGCGAAACGTGGTGTTGGGCAGGGTATCAATAACCTCGCCTTCCATTTCAATCTGGTCTTCTTTCGCCATTCGGCAGCAATCCTCAGATGTGGTTGAAAGTAGAGAGTGGGGCCTAGTGACCCGGAAAAAACTGCGCGCATTTTGCCCTAAATAGCGGGATTAGGCAATTTGTGATCAATTCAATCGCACCCAGCGCTGACTCATAAGCAGCTCCAAGGGGCGATAATCAATTTTGTAGCGCATTTTTTGGCAGTCTCGTATCCAATAACCGAGATATAAATAGGGCAGTTGTCGCTGCCGGCAGGTTTCGATCATATGCAAGACCGCCAGCTTACCGAGGCTGCGACGTTGCGCTTCTGGCGCATAAAACGTGTATATCGCCGACAGCCCGTCCCCCATCTGGTCGCATACACTGACCGCTAGCAGCTGACGCTGATGGTATATATGCAGGTAAGTCGTGTCTTGACGGCTGTCGGCAATAAAGCTGTCGAACTGTTCGCGCGAGGCGGGGTACATATCGCCATCGCGGTGACGCTCGTTGATGTAGCGTTCATACAGCGGGTAGGCCTCGGCATCTAACGATTCACGCCAGTAGTAATCCAGGTCTTTGTTGCGGGCGATTTGCCGCCGCTGATTGCGACTCAAGCTGAAGTCGGCGACGGGAACCCGGCTGGCTATGCAGGCGTTGCAACCGTCGCAATTTGGCCGGTAATAGTGGCTGCCACTGCGCCGAAAGCCGGCCTGGGACAGGCGAGTATATAGGGGAGAGCCAACGGCGCAGGCCGGGTCTACGAACAGGGTCTGCGCCTCGCGGTCATCAAAGTAACTGCATGGGTGAGGGGCAGTGGCGTAGAGCTTAATTTGTCGGTCGTCATTCATAGCTATCTAGCAGGTCTGCGTCCAGCGTCCAGTGGCTCGCATCACTGGCTGTCGGTTGGGCGAAGGTCTCCAGCATCGATTTAAAGTCTGCGCGCGCTAGGTCTTCGGCACCCATGCTGTAAAGGTAGTCATTGCCGACCTGGCAGTCGATAAGTTCAAACCCCCATCGCTGTAGTTGTTTGCACAGCCCTAGCAGCGCGAGCTTTGAACCATTGCTGCGATGGCTGAACATCGACTCGCCAAAGAACATTTGCCCCAATGCTAAGCCGTACAGGCCGCCAACCAGCTCTCCTTGCTGCCAAACTTCGATGGAATGCGCCCAGCCGAGTTCATGCAATTGTTTATAGGCTTTCCGCATTTTTGCGGTGATCCATGTGCCTGGGCGTTTTGGGCTCAGTTCGGCGCAGGCATCCAGCACTTCGCCAAAACATTGATCGGCGGTGATCCGAAAACGCTCTCGCTTTAACTGCTTGCGCAGCGTTCTGTTCACATAGACCTTTTCGGGGAAAAGCACTGCTCGCGGTTGTGGCGACCACCACAAAATGGGTTGTGGGTCTTCATACCAAGGGAAAATCCCCTGTCGGTAGGCTTCCAAAAGGCGAGCAGGGGAGAGATCACCGCCAACGGCGAGCAGGCCGTTGGGGTCATCCAGCGCGGAGTCAATCTCTGGGAATTGCAGCGAATTTTCGCTTAACCAGGGAATGCTGGGCACAGCAACGTGCCCGTATTTAGGCGAGGTTGTCTAAATAGCGCTCAGCGTCCAGTGCCGCCATACAGCCAAAGCCTGCAGAGGTCACCGCCTGACGGTAGATATGGTCGGCCACGTCGCCCGCCGCGAACACGCCCTCTACTGAGGTTTGGGTAGCGTTGCCCTCTGTGCCGCTGGCAATCTTCAGGTAGCCGTTATGCATATCCAGTTGCCCCTCGAAGATACCGGTATTGGGCTTGTGACCGATCGCAATAAACACACCGGCAACGTCAATTTCCTGGGTACTGTCGTCTTGTGTGCTGGCCAGGCGCAAGCCGGTTACCCCTGAATCATCGCCCAGGACTTCATCGAGAGTATGGTTCCATAAAATATTGATGTTGCCATTCTCAGCGCGCTCAAGAATTTTATCCTGCAGGATTTTTTCAGAACGCAGCGCATCTCTGCGGTGCACTAAGGTCACCTCTGAGGCAATGTTTGACAGATATAAGGCCTCTTCAACAGCGGTATTACCACCGCCAATAACGGCTACTTTCTTGCCACGGTAGAAAAAGCCATCACATGTTGCACATGCCGACACGCCTTTACCCATAAAGGCTTCTTCTGAGGGCAGCCCCAGGTATTGAGCAGAGGCTCCCGTTGCAATAATCAGTGCATCACAGGTGTAAGTATTGCTGCCTGTGAGCGTGAAGGGGCGCTGCTTAAGGTCCACGCTTTCGATGTGGTCGAACAGCACTTTGGTATCAAAGCGCTCGGCGTGCTCCTGCATACGCATCATGAGCTCAGGGCCTTGAACGCCGTTTTGATCGCCGGGCCAGTTGTCGACGTCCGTGGTGGTAGTAAGCTGTCCACCCTGCTGCATACCCGTAATCACCACTGGGTCGAGGTTGGCGCGGGCAGCATATACAGCGGCGGTGTATCCAGCAGGGCCGGAACCAAGAATAATCAGACGGTGGTGTTGGCTGTCGCTCATGAAGGCAGAATTCCGTGTTTGGGGATTGAACTTGTACTCATCCCGGGTGACTGAGATTAGGCGCTTATCATAGGGTAAAAGGCCGGGGTCAGCAAAAGCTAACACGGCGACAAACGCCACTTCGAAGTGCTAATATTGGGCCAAATTTCGCGGTTTCAACCGCTTCGCTTGCGCCCGCGCAGTGTTTTATCGCTACGAAGATAAGAAGGAAGCCGATTTCCCTTGGCAAAGACCACGAAGTCAAAGAACAACACTCCCGACAAAGGCCGCGACACCCTGCATTTGCGTTTGCGCGAAGGGCTGCTTATCGCTCTGGTCGCGGCCTGCCTGTACATTTTTGTCTCGCTAATCAGCTATAGCGCCGCCGACCCTGGTTGGTCGAGAACGGGCAGTGGGGAAGATATCGCTAACGCCGGTGGCCCCGTGGGCGCCTGGCTCGCCGACGTGTTTTATGCATTGTTCGGCTACATGGCCTATCTCTTTCCCGCCATGCTGGCCTTTCGGGCGATACAACTGTTTCGCGACCGCCTGCATGCCAGCGGTTTCGACTCTGTTGTCTTCGCCTTGCGTTGCATCGGTTTTGTGCTGGTAATGATCGCCAGCACCGGCCTGGCCGCCACGGAAGATCACGGCAACAGTGGCTTGCCATTCGGTGCGGGGGGCGTTCTGGGCGATGCGATCGGCAGCGCTACCGTCGCCGGTTTCAGTTACTTCGGCAGTCATCTGCTGCTGTTGGCGATCTTTTTGTTCGGAATGACGGTATTCACCGACCTGTCCTGGCTGAAATTAATAGACCGTCTAGGGGGCATTACCCTCACGCTTTATGCGCGCCTTCAGGATCGCTACTACCAATTCCTCCAGCAGCGGGCAGAGCGCAAGGCCTCTCGCGAGGCGCAGCAACAGCGCAAGGAGTCGGTGGCCAAGAAAAACGAGATACAAAAGACCCGAACTGCACCGGCTATCGCGCCGCCGCCCAAGCCTGCCGCACCATCGGCGCGTGTAGAGAAAGAGCGCCAAACCTCGCTGTTTGACGGCATCGTCACAGGCAGCTTGCCATCGTTATCACTACTCGATCCGGCGGAACACCACCCAGACAAAGGCTTCTCTCCTGAGACGCTGGAGGCGATGTCGCGGCTGCTCGAAATTAAGCTGTTGGATTTTGGTGTCTCAGCAAAGGTTGTCGCGGTGTTTCCGGGGCCGGTAATTACGCGCTTCGAGCTGGAGCCAGATGCAGGCGTTAAAGTAAGTAAAATCAGCAACTTGGTTAAGGACCTTGCCAGATCACTTGCAGTAGTCAGTGTGCGCGTCGTGGAGGTTATTCCAGGCAAGCCCTACGTTGGCATAGAAATTCCCAATGAAGATCGCGAGATCGTGAACTTCCGCGAGGTGCTTTCCTCTCAGGCTTTTGAGGCCTCTAAGTCCGCGCTCACGCTGGCCTTGGGGCACGACATCTCGGGAGAGCCGGTTTGCGCTGACCTCGCTAAGATGCCGCACTTATTAGTTGCCGGTACGACGGGTTCCGGTAAATCGGTCGGCGTTAACGCGATGCTGCTTAGCTTGCTGTACAAGTCATCGCCGGAGGAAGTTCGCCTGCTGTTGGTAGACCCCAAGATGCTTGAGCTATCGGTCTACGACGGCATTCCCCATCTGCTGACGCCAGTCATTACCGATATGAAAGATGCCGCCAACGGGTTGCGCTGGTGTGTTGCTGAAATGGAGCGGCGCTACAAATTAATGTCAGCAATGGGCGTTCGGAATCTGGCGGGCTTCAACCGCAAGATCAAGGATGCCATCCAAAGCGGCGAACCCATCAAAGACCCACTATTCGTGCCAGACGAGAACTACCAGCCAGGCCTTGAAGAGGCGCTAGCGCCCGACCTTGAGCCGCTGCCCGCTATTGTGGTGGTCATCGACGAATTTGCTGACATGATGATGATCGTGGGTAAAAAGGTTGAAGAACTTATCGCACGAATTGCTCAAAAGGCCCGTGCGGCGGGTATTCATTTGATTCTTGCCACGCAGCGCCCATCTGTTGATGTGATTACCGGCTTGATCAAAGCCAACGTGCCCACGCGGATTGCGTTCCAGGTTTCGTCGAAAATCGATTCGCGCACAATTCTTGACCAAGGTGGTGCAGAGCAGCTGCTTGGCCACGGTGACATGTTGTATTTGCCACCTGGTTCCGGCCTGCCTGTGCGGGTGCACGGCGCCTTCTGCAGTGATGATGAGGTGCACAGAGTTGTTGCCGATTGGAAAAAGCGGGGAGAACCTCGCTATATCGATGGTCTATTAGAGGAGGGTAGCAGCAGCGATGCCATGCCAGGCATGGCCCCGGAAGGGGGCGATGACGACGGTGAGGCCGATGCGCTCTACGATGAAGCGGTTCGCTTTGTTACCCAAAGCCGTCGGGCGTCGATCTCCTCTGTGCAGCGTAAACTGCGCATTGGCTACAATCGCGCTGCTCGATTGATAGAAACCATGGAGTCTGCAGGTGTGGTCTCCGAGATGGCCAGCAACGGCAGCAGAGAAGTTCTGGCGCCGCCACCGGTCGAATAGGATCTTCTTATGTACAACGCCTTTTGGGCCCTCGTTATTAGCGTAATATTCGCGGTGCCAGCACACGCCAGTGATGTTGCGCAACTGCATTTGCACTTATCCTCTCTGCAAACTCTGCAAGCCCAGTTTGAGCAAGAGGTTCGCGATGAAAGCGGCAACGTTTTGCAGCTCACCCGCGGCGAACTTGCGGTAGAGCGCCCCAACAAGCTTCGCTGGGAGAGCCGTGAGCCTTTTCACTACCAACTTATTAGCGACGGTGTAACGCTATGGCGTTACGACGCCGACTTGGAGCAGCTCAATAGCGAGCCATTTAGCGACGAGCTGGCAGAAGCGCCGGCGATGATTATTGGCGCCAGCATTGAGCAGCTAGAAAGCCAGTTTGATGTGCGGTTTAACAAACAGGGTGCGCTGCGGGAGTTTATTCTCACGCCGAAACAACCCGGCATGTTCAGCCAAATGAGTCTGCGCTTTCGCCAGGGCAAACTTATCGGCATGAGTATGCGCGACAACCTGGAACAGTACACAGAGGTGAAATTTATCAAGCCGCGCTACAACGTACCGCTGGCTGACGACACCTTCATCTTTTCTGAATCCAACGCCCCCTCATGAGTAACCCCGCGCCGCTGGCGGCGCGTATGCGCCCGCAATCACTCGCTGAATACCGAGGACAGGCGCATTTGCTCGCTGAGGGCCAAGCGCTGCGCACAGCGCTTGATTCAGGCCAGCTTCACTCGATGATTTTTTGGGGGCCGCCGGGAGTTGGCAAGACCACCCTGGCGAGATTGATCGCCCAGCATAGCGACGCTCACTTTATTACGGTCTCAGCGGTACTCGCGGGCGTAAAAGATATACGTCAGGCCGTTGAAGAGGCCAAGCGGGAGCGCCAGTACGGTCGCCGGACGGTCTTGTTTATCGATGAAGTACACCGCTTTAACAAGGCCCAGCAAGATGCCTTTCTTCCCTATGTGGAGGATGGAACACTAATCTTCGTCGGTGCCACTACCGAAAACCCCAGTTTCGAGATCAATAACGCACTGCTGTCGCGCGCCCGTGTTTACCCACTTCACGCGCTTGACGCCGAGAGTCAGCTGGCAATTTTACGCCACGCCTGTGAAGAGGAGGGCTGGCAGTGTAGTGATGAACTGTTGTCAGAGCTCGCTCTGCAGGCAGACGGCGATGCCCGCCGAGCACTTAACCTGCTAGAGCTCGCAATGGACATCATGCGCGACCGTGGCAGCGAGCAAACGATTGACGCCGACGCTGTCTCGCAGGCAATGAGCCATCAACCCCGGCGCTTCGACAAAGGCGGCGACCTGTTTTACGAGCAGATCTCCGCCTTGCACAAGTCGGTAAGAGGCAGTTCACCCGACGGCGCTCTGTACTGGCTTATTCGCATGCTCGACGGCGGCTGCGATCCTATTTACGTCGCGCGGCGCTTGGTACGGATGGCCAGCGAAGATATCGGTAATGCCGACCCCAGAGCCCTGCGCATCTGCCTTGACGCCTGGGATGTACAAGAGCGCCTCGGCAGTCCGGAAGGTGAGTTGGCACTGGCGCAAGCCGTGGCCTATTTAGCTGCCGCGCCCAAGAGTAACGCAGTCTATACGGCCTTTAATGCCTTAAAAAAACGCATCGCCAGCGACCCAAGTCACGACGTGCCCATGCACCTACGCAACGCGCCCAGCAAGTTAATGAAGGCCCAGGGCTTTGGCGAGGGCTATCGCTATGCCCACGATGAGCCCGACGCCTACGCCGCCGGAGAGAGCTATTTACCGGAAGCCCTTCACGGTGAGCATTTCTACCAACCCGTGGACCGCGGTTTGGAGCGAAAAATTGCTGAAAAAATGCGTTATTTACAGCAACTGGATGCACAAAGCCCGCATAAGCGTTATCCGTGAGCGCAGTTCTTGCTAAAATGCCCGCTTTAACCAACAGGGAAAGCGCGTGCTGCAATATCTACTGATCGCCTTAGGTGGTGCCAGCGGCGCGCTGAGTCGCTACGGTATTGGCCGGCTTTGCCAGGTGCTACCCGCGAGCCAATGGCCAGTGGCAACCTTTGCAGTGAACGTGCTCGGCTCCGCCGCCATTGGCGTTGTATACGTGCTGATTACCGAGCGCAGCACCTTGCACAGCGACTGGCGCTATGTGTTGATGGTCGGCTTTTTTGGTGCCTTCACCACCTTTTCCACGTTTTCCCTTGAGTCTGTAGCGCTGTTGGAGGCGGGCAAACCGCTGCTGGCGCTGGCCTACATGCTCACTACTGTTACCACATGTGTACTGGCCTGCTGGCTAGGAATAATCGCTACAAGATAGCTTAAATATCAAAGGTTTGGAGAGTTTATATAATGTTGGATATCAAGCAGCTTCGCCAGGACCCGGACGCCGTGGCAGCCGCCTTGAAGAAAAAGGCCTACGACTTCGACGTGGCGCATTTTCAACAACTCGATACCCGTCGCAAGCAAGCCGATGTGGAAAGTCAGGAGCTGCTTGCACAGCGCAAACAAGCCTCTAAGCAAATTGGCGAATTAGTAAAGAGCGGCCTGTCGGTCGATGAGGCCAAAGCCAAGGTAAATGAAACCCTGGCAACCATAGAAGCGAGCCTCGAGCGCGTAAAAAATGAAGCCAAGGCTGCGAACGACGAACTCGACGCGGTGTTGATGGCTGTACCCAATGTACCGGTAGAGGAAGTGCCCGAGGGTGCAGACGAGGACGCCAATGTAGAGATTTCGCGCTGGGGCGAGCCGCGCCAGTTCGACTTCGACGTTAAAGATCACGTGGATGTCGGCGGCAACCTCGGCGGGCTGGATTTCGATACCGCAAGTAAAATCACCGGCAGTCGCTTTGCCGTTATGCGCGGCGGTTTGGCGCGTCTGCACCGCGCACTCACGCAGTTTATGCTCAACACGCACACCGGTGAGCACGGCTACCAAGAAGTTTACGTGCCCTATATCGTCAACAGCGATTCACTGCGCGGTACCGGGCAGCTGCCTAAATTTGAAGAGGACCTGTTCCGCCTTAACAGCGAATCAGAGTACTACCTGATCCCCACAGCGGAAGTGCCGGTTACCAATATGCTGCGCGATGTTATCGTCGAAGCGGGCGAGCTGGGAGAGGGCTTAAAGTTCACCGCCCATACACCGTGCTTCCGCTCAGAGGCGGGCAGCTACGGCCGTGATACCCGCGGAATGATTCGCCAGCACCAGTTTGAAAAAGTGGAGCTGGTGCAGTTCGTCAAGCCCGGCGATTCTGCCCAAGCGCTGGAAACCCTGACAGGGCACGCCGAAGCCATTTTGCAAAAGCTGGAGCTGCCTTACCGCAAGGTCTTGCTCTGCGGTGGTGATCTTGGCTTTTCCGCGCAAAAAACCTATGACCTGGAAGTGTGGCTGCCGGCCCAAAACACCTACCGGGAGATCTCCTCTTGCAGTAATTTCGGCGACTTCCAAGCGCGCCGTATGATGGCCCGCTGGCGCAACCCTGAAACCGGCAAACCTGAGCTGCTCCACACCTTGAACGGCTCAGGGCTGGCAGTGGGGCGAACACTGGTCGCCATACTGGAAAATTACCAGCGCGCCGACGGCTCGGTGGCCATACCGAGTGTATTGCAGCCCTACATGGGTAATATTGAGCAACTCAGCGCTGAGGAACTTGGCTGATGGACTTTTTGCCGCTGTTCACCAAACTCGACGGTAAGACCTGTTTGCTGGTGGGCGGTGGCGAAGTCGCCTTGCGCAAAGCCCGGCTTCTCAGTAAAGCAGGAGCGATACTGCGCGTTGTCGCCCCGGATATTACCCCTGAGCTGGAGCAACTTGCCCGTGAATCCGGTCAATGTTTGCACGCGGATTACCGCTTGGATTACCTGGATGGCGTGTTTTTAGTCATCGCCGCCACCGATGACCAAGCCCTCAATGAGCAAGTGTCGCGGGACTGCAACGCGCGCAATATTCCGGTAAATGTGGTGGATAACCCGCCGCTGTGCAGCTTTATTTTGCCGGCAATTATCGATCGTTCGCCCATCGTGGTGGCAGTGAGCAGTGGCGGTAAAAGCCCGGTGCTGGCCCGGATGATTCGCTCGCGGTTGGAATCGAGCATTCCCGCCGCTTACGGGCGACTAGCCGGTTTGGTCGGACAATTTCGCGACGCCGTTAAAGCCCGTTTTGACGACATAGAAGATCGCCGTGACTTCTGGGAGCAAACGCTCCAGGGGCCTGTGGCGGAGATGGTCTATGCCGGGCAAGAACAAGCGGCCGGCGAAATGCTCAGCAAATTGATCAATGAGGCAGAGCTTCGTCCTGGCGGCGAGGTATACCTTATTGGTGCCGGGCCTGGCGACCCGGACTTAATGACGTTTAAGGCGCTGCGGCTATTACAGCGCGCGGATGTTGTGCTGTACGACCGCTTGGTCGCACCGGAAATCGTCGAGTTGTGCCGCAAAGATGCCGAGCGTATTTTCGTGGGCAAAGCGCGCTCGAATCATGCGGTGCCCCAGCAAGACATCAACGCCTTGTTGGTTGAACACGCCAAGCAGGGCCGAAAAGTCGCTCGCTTAAAAGGCGGTGACCCCTTTATTTTTGGGCGCGGCGGTGAGGAAATTGAGCAGCTGGCAAACGAATCGATCCCTTTTCAGGTTGTGCCAGGCGTAACTGCTGCGGCCGGTTGTGCGAGCTATGCCGGTATACCGTTGACCCACCGCGACTATGCCCAGTCAGTGCGTTTTGTTACCGGCCATTTGAAAGATAACAGCATCAACCTGCCCTGGGCCGAGCTGGTTCACGGCCACCAAACGATCGTTTTTTACATGGGCCTGGTTGGCCTGCCGGTGATCTGCGAGCAGCTCATCGCCCACGGTCGAAGCGCCGATACACCAATCGCTCTGGTGCAACAAGGCACCACGCGCCATCAAAAGGTAGTGGTAGCCACCTTGGCAACCATGGTTGAGGAAGTGGCAAAAAATCCCGTTAAAGCCCCCACGCTGATTATTGTCGGCGAAGTGGTCAGCTTGCGAGAAAAACTGGCCTGGTACGAGCACTACGATCTCGCGTCGCCAAGTTTGTAACATCGGTCGCTGCGGCGAGTCCCAATGCCATATTCACTTGATTCGGAGGTTTTGTGAGTCAGTTTGATTACGATCTGTTTGTCATTGGTGCCGGTAGCGGCGGTGTTCGCGCGGCCAGAATGTCAGCGTCGATGGGCGCCCGCGTGGCCGTGGCCGAAGCCCGTTATCTGGGTGGTACCTGTGTAAATGTCGGCTGCGTGCCTAAAAAACTGTTTAGCTATGCGGCCCATTTCACCGAGAACTTCCACGATGCCGCCAGCTTTGGGTGGGATGTTTCGCACGGCCCTATAGACTGGCCACGCCTGCGCGACAACAAAACCCGCGAAATTGAGCGCTTGAATGGCATCTACGGCAATATTCTCAAAAATGCCAATGTTGACCTGATCAACGGTCACGCGCGCTTTGTCGACGAACATACGGTGGACGTGAACGGCAAACACTATCGCGCCGAACGGATTCTTATTGCTGTTGGCGGCTGGCCCTATATCCCCGATGTGCCGGGGAAAGAGCACGCCATTAGCTCCAATGAGCTGTTTTATCTCGATGAGCTGCCAGAACATGCCACGGTAGTGGGCGGAGGCTATATTGCCACCGAATTTGCCGGCATCCTCAACGGCCTGGGGGTTAAGGTCACACAAATTTACCGTCGCTCGCTGTTTCTGCGTGGCTTTGATGAGGAAATACGCGGCCACCTTGCAGAGGAAATGCGCCAGCGCGGCATCGAACTGCGTTTCAATGAAAACGTCACTGCGATCGAGAAAACCGCCGATGGCTTGCAGCTTCAGCTGGAGAGCGGCGGCGTGCTGAATACCGGCGCTGTGCTTTATGCCACTGGGCGCCAGCCGCTACTCGAGGGACTTGGGCTTGAAAACACCCGGGTTGCGCTCAACGAGCAGGGCTTTATTGCCGTGTCGGACACCTTCCAAACGGCGGCGCCCAGTATTTACGCACTGGGTGATGTCATCGGTGGCATGGAGCTGACGCCCGTGGCGCTCGCCGAAGGAATGAATCTCGCTCGGCGACTCTATGGCGGCATTGACCAGGCGATGGACTACGAATACATTCCCACCGCGATCTTCTGCCAACCCAATATTGGAACGGTCGGCTACAGCGAGGAACAAGCGCGGGAGAAATTTGGCGATATCAGCGTGTTTACGTCGCAGTTCAAACACCTGAAACACACCCTCACTGAGAATCCGTCAAAGGTATTTTTGAAGCTGATCGTCGATAAAGCCTCAGACCGCGTTGTCGGCGTTCATATGCTCGGAGATGATGCCGGCGAGTTAATCCAGGGCTTTGCCGTGGCGATAAAGGCGGGGGCAACCAAAGCGGTATTCGACGCCACTATTGGCATTCACCCCACGGTCGCAGAGGAGTTTGTGACCATGCGCGAGGCCAGCCGATAAGCTGGCCTTCATGGGGAAGGCCCTTTTTAGGGCCGCCCGGCGAGTCTTTCCTGCTGGAACGCGGGAATCGCGTCCACCAGAATATGGCCGGCCTCATTTAGCAGCGGGTCAGGGCGTTTGTCTTTCTCTTCACCCTCATTCTCCGACTCGGTATCCGGGCTGATCAGCAGGTCATCCGGGGTATCGAGCTCGTCATCTTTCAGCACATCCAAGGGCTTTTCACCCTTGGCCACACGACGGCGGTTTTCCATCGCCAGCTGCAGGGCTTTTTGCTCTTCGCGCTCTTTTTTACGCTTGGCAATATTCAGCGACAGGTACTTTCTGTCGCGATATTTTTCTATTGCCGCTAATTGCTCTTTCAAAAACCGAAAATCAGGGTCTTTAGCAACACGCTCCTCGTGGCGTTTTTCCAACTTATCCAGGCCACTGCGCAGGTCGTAATAATAGCTGTGGCGAGCGCGGGCGATGCGGTCCCACGCCATCGCATTGTCGAGAATGCTTTCGCCAATCTGCTCGGAATCGTAGAGGGGAGGGAAGCTGATATCGGGAATCACGCCGCGGTTTTGGGTGCTGTCACCCGAAATGCGGTAAAACTTCGACTCGGTCATTTTTAACTGACCGTGACTCAGCGGGTTTACCGACTGCACCGTTCCCTTACCGAAAGACTGGGTACCGATCACAATACCGCGCTGGTAGTCCTGAATGGCACCGGCGAAAATCTCCGACGCAGATGCGCTCATGCGGTTGATCAACACCGCCAGCGGGCCGGTGTAATAGGGCGAGCTCCGGCGCTTACCTTCGCGAATCACTCGGGAATTGGACTGGCGTATCTGCACCGTCGGCCCGGATTCAATGAACAGGCCCACCAGACCGTTGGCCTCGGCAAGCGAGCCGCCGCCATTGTCACGCAGGTCGATCACAATACCTTCCGCGCCCTCGGCCAGTAGTTCACCAAGAATCCGATGCACATCGCGGGTGGTGCTGCGGAAGTCGGGGTCACCCATGCGGAAGGCGTCAAAATCCAAGTAAAAGGTTGGGATATCGATAACCCCAATCTTTCTTACTTTGCCCGAGGCATCTTCAATATCGAGGATCTCTCCCTTGGCACTTTGCTCTTCGAGCTTCACCTCGTTGCGCTCGATCACAATTTCCTTGCGCTCTTCGTCGCTATGCGCCAATGCAGGAATAACCTCTAAGCGCACAACCGACCCCTTCGGGCCGCGAATCAGGTCGACAACATCGTCCAGGCGCCAACCAATTACGTCCTGCATATCACCCTTCTTGCCCTGGGCAACACCGACAATTCGGTCTGCAGGTTGCAACTCACCCTGTTTATCGGCAGGGCCGGCAGGCACCAGTCGCACGATCTTGGTGTAGTCGTCTTCCATTTGCAGAACAGCGCCGATCCCCTCGAGCTTCAGGCTCATATTAATCTGGAAGTTTTCCGACAGCCTTGGCGAAAAGTAATCAGTGTGGGGGTCGTACAGCGAGGCGAGGGCGTTCGCGTAGATTTGGAAGGCGTCTTCCGCCTCAAGCTGAGTCAGGCGCTTCACCTGATTGCGGAAACGCTTCTCCAGCAACTCAACGATGGCTTTATCTTCTTTGCCCGCCAGCTTTAAACCGAGAACACGATTTTTCAGTTGCTTGCGCCAAATCTCATCAGCTTCGGTCTGGTTTTTTGGCCAGGGCTGTTCAGAGCGGTCCAGCAAAAAACTCTCGTCGACACTGAAGTCCATCGCTGCGACGGTTTTTTCCAGATCGTCGAGGCTGCGCTCCAAACGGCTCACAATGCGTTGACGATAGCGGTTAAAAATCAGAAAACCTGTATCCAGGCGACCCTTTTTGAGTTCATCATCCAGGCGGTCGCGGTATTGCTGAAAACTGGCAATATCCTCGGCGAGTAAAAACTGTCGATTGGGGTCCAGGTCACTGAGGTAGGCATCCAACAAACGCGACGATGAGGCGTCATCAACAGCCAATTTTACATAGTGGCTGCTATTGAGTTGGTTGAGCATGTCGCGAATCGCCTTGCGATGCTCTTTGCTGGGTTCTAAGTCGGTCAGCGCATGGGCGGGCGACAGCAAGAATAAAAAGAGGAGTGAAACGCTAGCGAAAAGGGTGCGCGACGAACGATGTTGAGTAAAAAGCATAAATTACCTGTGTTTTTCCGCTGTGGTTCAGCCTTACGACTAATTTTCCGGTGATTTCCTATCAGCGGATTTCCCGTATCGGTATACCGCGTTACACTGAAAATATCCACTTAGGCTAACTGATGGAGCCCGCAATTGTGAGTAAAAACCCTAAAGTGACAGCCGTTGAAACATATATCAAGGCGCTGACTGAGCACGACCTCGGCGCAATTGACGCACTTTTTGATGACAACGCTACCGTGGAAGACCCAGTCGGCGGAGATGTCATTCGCGGTAAGGACGCTATTCTAGGATTCTACAAGACCGCATTTAGTTCCGGCATTTCTGCAAGATTAGAGGGCGCGGTGCGCTTAGCCGCTAACCATGCGGTGTTTCCGTTTGTGGTAGAACTCAACCCCGGCAACGGCGAAATGCGCCTGGAAGTCATCGACCAATTCACCTTTAATGACGTCGGAAAAATCTGTGCAATGAAGGCATTTTGGGGTGAAGAGAACATGACAACCCCCTAACGCCGCCCCGCCAAATGCCTGTCACCTAGCGAATGATCGCCACCGACTTAATTTGTGCAAACACCGACATACCCACGGTTAAGCCCAAGTGGTCGATACTTCGCCGGGTGAGCCTCGCCAATAGGCGCTCGCTACCCAGCTGCAATGTTAGTACCTGCATAGCGCCTACCGCCTCATCACTGATTGCCGTTATCGAGCAGGGCAGCACATTCAAAATACTGCTGTCGCCGTGGGCCGACAGGCTAATACTCACGTCCTGCGCCCGAATACGCAGGCGTTGCTCGCTCCCTAAGGCTTCATCGTTGTGTTGTACCCAAAGTGCACCCCCATTAAAGGCCAATTCCGCGAGTTGCCATTGCTCATCAATGCGGTTCACCCTGGCACGCAGTACCGCCGACACATCCGCGCTGCCCGGTCGGGCGATTACCTGCTGCATGAGCAGCTCTTCCATTGGCCCGTAGTGGCTGACTTTGCCGTTTTCCAGCATTAGCAGGGTATCAGCGAGGCGGCACACCTCATCAACCGAGTGGCTGACATACAGAATAGGAATATTCGACGCGCGGCAGAGTGTTTCAAGATAGGGCAATATCTCGGCTTTTCTGCGGTCATCCAGGCCGGATAAAGGCTCGTCCATCAACAGCAACTCCGGGCCGATCAATAGCGCTCGCGCAATCGCCACACGCTGGCGTTCTCCCCCTGATAACTGATCTGGCCGGTGCGACATCAATGCGGCAAGGTCCAATAAGTCCACTACTTCTTCCAATGCCGGCGCCTGGGGCGCTGCGCGCCGCCGTGCGTAGCGGAGGTTGCCCGCCACACTGAGGTGTGGGAACAAACTCGCCTCTTGAAAAACGTAGGCGATCGGCCGGCGATGGCAGGGTAGGCAGTGGCGCCCTTGCTGCCAGCAAGCGTCGCCAAAAAACAACTCGCCGCGAGCGCGTTGCAATCCTGCAATGCAGCGCAGCAACGTTGTTTTTCCCGAACCGGAAGGGCCAAATATCGCCGTAACACGGTCCATTGGCAGGGAAAACTCGGCATCAAGCGCGAACTTGTCGCCGGGAAACGCCAATCTAAAATGACCTGAAAGCTGCTTTACCACGACTAGAAACCCAATACTTTTGCTGAGCGCTTGCCGCTGCGAAGCCCATGCAGCGATAGCATGGTAATAAAGGATAGCGCCAACATCAGCGCGGCGAGGCGATGCGCACGGGGGTAGTCGAGGGCTTCCACATGTTCATACAGCTGCACCGAGAGCACCTGGGTTTCACCCGGAATATTGCCGCCAATCATCAGCACCACACCGAACTCACCCAGCGTGTGGGCAAAACCCAGCGCCGCCGCGGTGATAAACCCCGTTCGGCACAGCGGTAATAACAGCGTGAAGAAACGGTCAACCGGGCCGGCACGCAAGGTGGCGGCCACTTCAAAAGGGCGCTCGCCCATGCTTTCCATTGCGTTTTGTATGGGCTGTACCACAAAGGGCAGGGAGTAAAACAAGGAGCCAATCACCAAGCCCGTAAAACTGAACGCCAGGCTCCCCATTCCCAAACGCTCGCTCAGGTAGCCTATGGGCCCCTCCGGCCCCATTGCCAACAGCAAATAAAAGCCAAGCACTGTAGGCGGTAGTATCAATGGCAGGGTGATCAGCGCCGCTACCGGAGCGCGCAACCAAGAGCGACTGCGGCTTAGCCACCAAGCCAGCGGAGTCGAAATCACCAACAGTAAAACAGTGACGACCAGTGCCAATTTCAGGGTAAGTAAGAGCGCGGTCATATCCTGGCTATCGAACCCCATCATTCTGCGCCCTCCCTTGTGGGCAGCTGATAACCATCGTTACGAATGATCTGCTTAGCAACATCGGTTTGTAAAAACGCCAGAAACGCCCGGGCAGCCTCAATATCGTCACAGCGAGTTAGCACCACTCGTTGCTGCCTGATCGGCCGGTGCCAGACATCGGGAATTAACCAATAATCGGTGGAAGAGGGGGGCATCTGGGCGCGCGCTAACAGGCCCGCGTCCGCATTTTTGGAATGCACAAATTGGTAGGCCTGGGCGATATTTTCACCGACTACGAGTCGCTTTGCCGCCGCTTTTTCTAGCTTGAAATGCCGCAAAACATCTTGCGCTGCTCGCCCGTAAGGGGCCAAACGCGGGTTGGCAATGGCAAAACGCGAATAGCTAAATGCTGTCAGTTCGCGCTGCCCATCTTTATTTACCGGCCACAGCACTAAGCGGCCACGCGCATAGTCCTGGCGGCTGCCATCGATGACGAAGCCGTTATCCTCCAGCGCTTTCGGACGGGCGATATCAGCCGAGAAAAACATATCGAAGGGCGCACCTTGGCGAATTTGTGCGTATAGCTTGCCCGACGAACCGCGAACAAGCTCAGGTGACACTCCACCCAAGGTCGCGTAATGAGCGGCGAGTTTCTCCAGTGTGGGAGCGAAATTCGCGGCCACAGCAATACGCAGCGGCGCCGCCACCGCAGCGCCAGACCACACACATATCAATAACAGGCCAAACAGTCGGTTCAACAACACAGGCACCCTAAAATCAGGCAGCTAGTCTCGACCAAATTTAGGTACGACACAAGCGGCGCCTCTACTTAGCCTCAACTTAGTTAGCCTCTAATGCATGTTGTGCGACAAGGGCTGCTGCGGCATGACCCGCGTCGGAAATGTACGCTGGGTCATGGTGGATCAACATACTCGACGGAGCACCTTCCAGCAGCAAAAACACCTGCCTCGCGGTAAGCGCCGGCGCGGCGAGGCCTGCGGCACTATAGGCCTCGGTTTTCCCATCTTGCTCGGCGAACGCCTGCTAATAAGCAGCCAAATTTTGTTGGTCCCGCGAGCGTAAATACGCCGTTATGTGGTTAAAAAGCTAAAAGCCCGCCGTAGTAAGGGGGCGCAAATGCCAACCTCTCGCTCTCATGCAAATACCATATTTAACATAATATATATTATGCGAACATTGTGAGGTGTTTTAATTCTGTCAAGTGGCTAGGTCGATTTCCTACGCTGCTTATCAGGTTTTTCGATAATCCCGGCCCCGGTTGGCCTTTTGCTGATTGGTTTTGGTTATGAATAAGGGATTATCTATGCAGAAAAAATATAAAAACGCGCGCCGATTTTTTACGGTGCGGGACTTTACAGCGTCCGATATTCAGGAAATTACAGGCGTGGATGCCACCACGGCGCGGCGATACCGCCGGCAGAATAACGCGCCTGAGCCTGTTTGGCGGTTGCTGGCGCTGGTGGCTTGCGGCTATGTGGTGCCGGATAAGCTGGCCGATTGTATGCGGTTTGACCTGGCCGGTGATCGGCTGGAGCTGGATAGCGGCGAGTCGTTCGACCTGGGCGAGCTGCTGGCGTGGCATTTTAACAAGCAGGCTATGGCGTCGGAGCTGTTCAGTTTACGCGCTCGGGTGGATCGTTTGCAGCGGCTGGAGGTGATACGCGGTGCGGCGCAGCGTGGCGGCTTGCGGTTACTTGAGAAGCCCGCGCCCAAACACGGCAGCGAGGTAGCCCAGCCCGCCCCATATTATCGCGGCTCTGACCCAATCCGTTGGCGCAGCGGTGCCTAGTGTGGTGAGTTGGCGACCGTTGGCGTCGGTGATGGTGATGGCCGCTTTTATGCCGAGGGTTTGCAGCAGGCCCGGCCCTTGGCTTGCGCCGCTGTAGATGGTGATGGGCGGCGCGATGTTGGTGCGTAGTACGGCGCGAACGTCGCCCCCGGTGAGTTTTTCGACGGCGGCGGCTTGTAGGTCGGCGAGTATGTCGCGGCTCATGTGGCGCGGCGCTCTGGCCCGGTATATGGGTTTAATGGGGCTGCCTGGCGGCGTTCTACCATTTTTTCTAACCTATCAACGCGATGATGCAATCTGTCCAGGCTTCTTACTATCCATTTAATTTCGGCTTTTATCACTGCAACGGTGGCGATCATTGATGTCGCCCACGTCCCTGCGGCTGTGCCTACTGTAATCAGGTCAACTTCCACCCTTCCCCCTTAGCCCCGTTTTAGCAGTTTGGCGGTGATGATGGCAGCAAGCACGCCGCCCGCTGCGGTAATGGCGATT
This sequence comes from uncultured Spongiibacter sp., assembly GCF_964011655.1. Classification (NCBI taxonomy): domain Bacteria; kingdom Pseudomonadati; phylum Pseudomonadota; class Gammaproteobacteria; order Cellvibrionales; family Spongiibacteraceae; genus Spongiibacter; species uncultured Spongiibacter sp. The sequence continues at coordinate 34,340 of NZ_CAXGPO010000027.1, forward strand.
TGTAGTGCAATTTCTTTTTGTCGCTCGGTCATTTATTCACACTCTACGATGGCACACGCGGCGTTGGTGAGTGTTGGCGCAAGGGTGAGTGATGCCCCGCCGATGCTAAGTGCGGCGGCAATGATGGCGGCGACTACGTAGCGGTTTTTTAGTGGCTTGGGCAGTTTCATTGGCTGGCCTTGCGCTTGGCGTTGAGGGCTTGCAGTGCGGCCATGCGGTCGCTTTCGGCGATGCCGTGTTGTTTGGCGAGTGCTAGGGCTTCTTGTTCGTCGAGCTTCATTAGCTCGGCCCATGCGGGAATGTGTGACACGGCGGCGCGCTTGGCGGCGTTCATGGTCTGTTGGCGGCGGTGTAATAGGCTCATTCTGCGATACCTTGTTTTTTGTTGATGACGTTCTGCCATTGCGGGCTTAGTTCGAAATTGTCATAGGGGTGCAGCACGTCGTATATCCACGCGCCGAGGTTAAAGCTGTTGTTGTCCTTGCCATCGTCGAGCTTGTCGCCCACGGCGTTCACGCCTGAGTAAACGAGGTTGTCTGGGTTGGCCGGGTTGAGTTTGGCGGCGTGTTTGCGGGCAGCGCCCACAACTACCAACACGCCCACGGCAGCGCCCAAGGCGAGCCAGACGCCGCCGGGCAGTTTGTCGATGGCTTTTGCGGCTGCGGTGCTCATGCGAGTGCTAGTCCCCGGTTGATGGTGGCGAGTGACAGCGAGGGGTGCAGCGCCCATGCTGCGCCGTTTTCGTGTATGGCCATTGCTCGGAAAAGTGCCGGCAGGTCTGCATCGGTGATGGTGTGCTCAGGTGGCAGCCCGGTTTTGCTGGCGACGCTGTTAACGTAGGCCCCGGTGTTGTTTTCGTTGGTGGGCGCCCATGCGCTGACGATGCCGCGCAGTGTGGTGATGCCCCGGCGGCGGTAGCTTTGCACGATGCGTTTTGCGGCGCGGTAGCCCCATTCCGGGCTGTTGAATTCTTCGAACGCGTCGTCCAGCTCGGTGGCGTACTCGCCCCGCCACTGGTCGCCTCCCCCTGCCCCTTCTCGGATGTTCAGCGGGTTGTTGTTGCGAATCCCACGCGGCGCGGCTGGGTTGATGTTGCCTGGCAGCGTCATTAGTACACCCACGGCCACGGTAAGTAGTAGAAGATTTTGCATAACATCAAACCACCTCCGCTCTCACTTCGCGCCAGTTTACCCCCGGCGTATGCAAATCACCGTCACCAACCTTTAGCCACCCAGTAATAACCTTGCCCAAGCTAATCTGCTTTATCGACTTATCAACAAACCACCCGTCCAAGTAATAGCCGGACGTGGGCTGTACCTGGGCATCGCGCCTTAGCTCGTTGATGATTTCGCCGAAGGTCGCATTGGCCGGGTCAGCATCGTAGTTGATCACACGCGTATTGCCGACGGACGGGATATAGCCGACACCCTTGTTCGCTGCCGAGTATCCACGCGTACTCACGCCAGACCAAACGACGTTACCGTCGGCAAGCAGCACACCATCGCGCACTGCGTTGTTAAAGTCGTAATCGCTAATCCGGGACATATTTTTAAAGGTGTTACCCACCAGCTCGATGCCCGTCGCACCCTGCAAGGTCATCGCAGTCAATGCGCCCTCACCCGCCCAAGAGCCGTCAGTGTTACGACTAGCGTGCTGCAAGTAAGGATCAAGATCGACCTCAAAACCCTCCAGCTTTAACCCCCATTGATTGGTGGTTGGTTCGGCGGTGATTAGCGCGTCGCAGTCATAAATTGTCGTGTCGGTCAGCTTGCTATCGACCATTCGACCGTTGCTTGATGCGGAAATGAACCACTTGCCGCCGATAAAAGTATTACCGGTGCCGTTGACGGAAAATACCGGCGTATCAGGTAGGCGAAAGAAGCTCGGATTTGTTGCCGCCTTGACCGACAGGTCTACGTCATACTCCCCATCGCGCATCCAGAACTTACCGTGCCCGAGATCACTAAGCAGCCCTGCCCTTTCAATGTTCCGCATAACGGTGTTGTTAGAGATCGTAAAGCCGCGCGACATCGGGATGGGAGTAGTGCTGTTGGCGTCAGCCTGCTGGTAAACGTTGCGGTAATACGCATACGGCAAATCAATCGTACCGTCTGGCTTGCGAGTGCCCGGTATCGCTGCAAGTGTGCCCGCCTGCGCCGAGGTGCTGGACAAAGCAAAGATGTCGCCAGCCGAGTTTAGGCCGTCGATGTTTGCGCGATTAATGTGGTTGGATACTGTATTGCCAGTGATGGTAACAGCAAACGACGGCGTGCCACCCTCTAGCTCGGTGGCTGCAAGCGTCTGGATATCAAACGCATTGCCGGTACAAAAATCAAAAGTGTTGCCGGTAATTGACGCAACATGCACCCCGAGCATTTTAATGCCCTGCGCAAATTTGAACCGATTACCGATGCAGATATGGTTTCGCTGATCGCTGTAATACTGGTTGTGTACCGCAATAGCATCGTCATCGACGTATGAGACATCGTTACCCGCTGTCACTGTGTAGTCACAGTTAGCGAGACTTATACCGTCACGGGCGCAGTGGTCTACTGAGCACTCCGTTGCGACTGCGACCAACGCATCGCGGGCGACGATACCCATGACACGGGAGTACTGTGAGCGCAAGTTTTTAAAGATCACTCGTTCGGTGTTGCGCACCAGCATTGGGTATGCGTTTATGTTGCTGCGGTTAACGTCGTGACTGCCTCGGATGGTAAAATCCCGTGCCTCGAAAAAATCACGGCTACCTGTAAAGTCCCATAGGTCGCGGCCGTCTGTGTCGTCATTCCATATAATCGTGCTCGCTTCTTTTCCTTTGCCTTGCACTATCAAGGAGCCCAGTACAGGGACACCAGCGGTCAAACTCTCTACCCGAGTTATACCCTCATGCAATGGTAATACGGTTTTGCCAGCTTCTTGCACCCCGGCTACGAATGCCAAAAACTCGGGAGTACTATCTACGTCATCGATTAGGCCCACCTGCAGTGCCGTAGAGCCTGCCGACAAAATCAAAGCCCACTCATTGCCCTGAGCATCCGTTAATGTGGTATTACCTCGTTGCGCTGGCAATTGGCCTGGAGCCTGCCCCCCTACGCCTGTCTTACGCCAACGACCGCCGCCGCCATCTTCCTCCGCTGCAAACCCCATGGCATCAATGACCGCCCCCACTTTAAACCTATTACCGTTTAAATTTGTCAATTCAGTAACCGTCATCTTAATTGGCGCGACTTTACCGCTACTCAATAACGTATCCGGATGTGGTGAGCTAACTTTGCCGCCCATTATGGCCCCTAGCGCGGCACCGATGCCGCTTACAGTGAAATACTTAAAAATGTCTCGTCTTTTCATCACTGGCCCCTTTTCTATTGGGGCCAGTATCGCCTAAATCTTTTTCATCGGTACAACTGACACGACAACGTCAGCCGCGCCGCGGTTGTATGCGGTGATTTCGGCGCTGGTTTCCGGGTAGTCCACCATGCCGATTCCCAGCCAGCCGCCCTGTATGGCGGTTAGGCCCGAGGCGGCCCAGTGGATCGGGCCGGGCTGCTCGTCATCGACGGCAATACGCACGGCTTGGCGGGTGGCATCGCTGCCGATTAATTGAATACTGCCGCCAGCGGGTACGGTGACTTCGTTCACGTTGCCCAGTGCGTTAGCGGGTTCGATGTTGGCGGTGGCCGATACGCTGACGCTTTTGGAATCGTCTGCCTGGGGGATTTCGGAGATAGCGAGGCGCACGGTTTGGGCAACCAGTGATTTAACGCGGATGCTCTTAAACTCGGTGACGCTGGAGACTTCCGCGCCCTGGCGGCGCTTTAAGTCGGCGCTGTCGTTGTTGATGCCCAAATAAACGTCGCTGGACGCTTCCAGCACGCGGATATGCCGCCCAATGGCGGGAATATTCTGTTCGCCAGCAGCGGCAAAAGTGATCGTTTTATCTATCGGCCCTGCCATGTTATTTCCCTAACAGCTTGACCAGCAGAAACCCAGCCGCGATGACCGCGCCATAGGTTCCCAACTGGTTAACAATATTTTCAGCCCCGGTTCGCACGGATTGCGACACGGCGGCAACGGCTTCGCTGGTTTGCTTGCCCGCGTTCTCGGCCACGTCTGACACGACGGCGATGGCGTCATTGTTGGTGCGCTCAGCAAAGCTAAACGCGCGGTCAATGGTTCCCAAGTCGGTGACAGTCACGGTATTGCCGTCGCCTTGAATGGCCGTGGCATTACCGCCGCCCAGCTCGGAGAATCCCGCGTTCAATGTTTCGTTGATGACTTTGGTCGAGCTTTTCGAGTTACCGCCAGAAAGTAAGCCCATTCGGCCCCCTTATGATTTTTTCGCCAACAGCAGCGCAGCGCCGCCTACAGCGGCAATCGATACGATTACTGGCAGTAGGCTGGTAAGGCTTTGCGCGTTGGGGGTCATGTTCAGCCCGCCGATTGAAAAGCCGCCCGTATTTGCGCCAGCGCTTGACGACGTAGCGATATTTAGGGGCGGTAGTGGTACGCCGGGAACTGCCATTAAAGCACCTTCTTCACAATGACCAAGGCGGCAACGCCTGCCAGTGCAAACGCGCCGTATTTCATCCACTGCGAGGCCGGGGCGCTGGTGTAGCTGCCGCCCAGTGCATCGGATGACGCAACAGCGGGGTTGCCGTTAACTAGGTCGTTTTGGTCGGGAATGTTTCGGTCGCTGGTGCGATCTTCCACGTCAATAACTTTTGACTTTCCCCAACTTAGGGCGAGGTCTAAAACGCCCCGCGCCCCGTCTTGCTTTAGGTCGTCCCAAAAGCTGGTTTGTGTATCTGCCATGCTTGTTACCTTGTCCGGTGAGTGGAAAAGCCCCGCTTACAGCAGGGGCCAAGGGATATGCACGTCAGCAAACGCGGTAATGGTATCGCCTGCGCTGGTGGTCAATGCGACTTGCTGGTTCCACGGGCGGCCATCAGCGTCGACAGTCGTTTCCGCTTCGCCCTGGTTGCCGTCGGCGATGCGGTCTAGCACATAAAGGCCAGACTGCGGCACACGGGCAAACTGTTTCAGCATGGCGTTATTCAGCGCGGTGCTTACATCGTCGTGCTTGGTAAAGCTGCCCTTTTTGTAGTCCACGCTCGTTAGATTCGAGTGGAAAAAGGCAAAGCGGCGAAGGCGAGCGCCGGGGCTGCCGCCCAAGCTGATACCGTAGCTGGTGCGCGACACGGCGGCGGCTGGCTGAATAACGGTGCGAATGAGTGAGCGCAGCTGCGCTGCCTCGGCCACATCAAAGCCAATGCCCATGAGTGTTTTTGGCACATTGTGCGAGGCATGGGCCACCAGTGTTGGCGCGGTTGCCCCGGCAATGGTGACTTCGATTTCCAGCGGTTTGCGGTACACGCTTAAATCGAGGTCGCCCAAGTGCTGGCCGCGAATAGTGCGCGCTGTGAAGTCGCCAAACGGAATAACCAAAAAATTGGTTTCGTCTGGCAATCCCTCGTAGCTGTTGAGGGTTTGCATTTGGGTGCCAGTGATGCCGTTAATCACATCTTTGCCGTCCAGGCGAACGCGCAAGTTTGTAATCATGGCTTTGGTGAAGGCGGTGCCGCCCAGTTCCAGCACAATGGCGTGGACGCTGCGGTCGACCAGTTCGTCAGTGACCAGCGACGCAACGCCATCGGCGGGCACCACTGGAAATTGATTTAGACGCTCTAAATCCATGTTTATCTACTCCGGGTAATTTCGGGAAAGGCGAAAAACGCCCGGCTTAGCCGTTGATGATGGCTTTGGTCTGGGGAATGCGGTTCAGCAGTGCCACAGCGGCAACGGCCATCGCTACAGTAATCAGTCGTGATTTGCTCATGGTGTAAATACCTGTTGGTTTCTGAAAGTCGGTGCGCTGTGTGGCGCGGTCGGGGTTCAGTCCACCAGACGGCTGCGGTTTTCTGTCAATAAAAAAAAGGGGCGCGAAGCCCCGTAAAACCTATAGGTTTAATTTAGTCTTAGCCCTTGTATTTGAATTTCACGATCTCGGCGGGTTTGCCGCTTTCTTTTCGGTAAAACGTGAGGGTGTCTGGCGGTATTGCCAGCAGCTTCGCGGCGGTCACATCGGCAAATTTCGCGGCGGCTTTGGCGTCGCTTTCGCCATCCAATACGCCTACATAGCGCACCGGGCTTTGCTGCCTGGCGGTGCTGGGTATCTCGGCGGCGCGCTGGCCAATGGTGTACACAATGCCGCCATATTTGCGGCCCCGGCGCAGCAGGTTGCCGTATGCTTCCAACGCTGGCCCACTTGATGCCGTGAATTGCGCGACTTCTTCAAGCAGTATGTGGGTTTCTTTACTGCCGTCGAGCACATCCCACACGGCCAAACAAAAGCGCTCAAAATCAGCCGCTTTACTGGCCCCGGTATAGGCGAGCCGATAGGGTTTGCCGCTGCGGTCGGCCTTCATCAGCTCCAGATCGGAAGAGCACACGTCTGAACTCCAGTCACA
>NZ_CAXGPO010000028.1:0-39911 GCF_964011655.1 uncultured Spongiibacter sp.
GATGGTGTGGCGGCAACACTTATGTCCAACCTGGGCTTGGAGCTCGCGCTTGGCGAGCTTGGTATTGCCTTTGAGCGCGCCAACGTCGGCGATCGTTACGTGAAGGCATTAATGAATGAGCGAGGCTTCTCGCTGGGTGGTGAAAATTCGGGGCATATTATTTGCTCGGATGTGAGTACCACTGGCGACGGCGTAGTGGCTGCGCTGCAAGTGCTGAAAGCCATGCAGACACAATCCGCTTCGCTCTCCACCTTGCGCGCGCCACTGCAGATGTTGCCGCAAGTGATGATAAACGTTCGTACAGCGGGTGCCTTCGACCTGAGTGACGCCGCGTTGCAGGCGGCAGTTGCTGATGTGGAGGCAGAGCTGGGTGATCGAGGGCGGGTATTGCTGCGTGCCTCGGGCACCGAGCCGTTGATTCGCGTCATGGTTGAAGGACATGACGAGCAGCAGGTACAGCGGCTCTGTAAGCAGTTGGCGCAGCGCGTCGAAAGCTTGGCAAGCTGATGTTGTATGTGTGTATAAGTTTATGTAAGATTGGCGCCCATTTTGCGCTAAGGGAAGTGCTATGCGGAGCAAACTGGTAGCAGGTAATTGGAAAATGCACGGAGATCGTGCGGCTATCGGTGAGTTGCTGACTGCCCTAAAAGCTGAATTACCCTCTGAGCCAAGCGTTGATATTGCCGTTTTCCCCAGCGCGGTTTATATCAACGACGCGATTAAGGTGCTCAAGGGAAGTCCGGTTGCCGTTGGTGCCCAGAATGTCTGTGAATACGCCGGTGAAGGTGCATACACGGGTGAGGTGTCGGCAGCCATGTTGGCCGATGTCGGTTGTCGCTATGTGATTGCCGGGCACTCTGAGCGCAGGGCGCTTTATGGTGAAAGTGACGCGCTTGTCGTCACAAAGGTTAAGCGCGCTCTCGATGTAGGCTTAACGCCGGTGCTGTGCGTGGGGGAATCGGAGTCTGAGCGCGAAGCCGGGCAAACCCTAGAAGTGGTTGCGCGTCAGCTGAATGCGCTTTGGGATCAACTGTCAGTAGCAGACTTGGGTTCCTTAATAGTGGCTTACGAGCCGGTGTGGGCAATTGGTACAGGTAAGACCGCCACCCCGGAGCAGGCGCAACAAGTACACGCGTTTATTCGCAGCGTGTTTGCCGAAAAAGATGCCAATCTCTCAAATGAGATGAGAATTCTTTATGGCGGCAGTGTAAAAGCGGCGAATGCTGCTGAGTTATTTAGCCAGGCTGATATCGATGGTGGCTTGGTCGGTGGCGCATCGTTGAATGCGCAGGAATTTTCCGCAATATGTCGGGCGGCGGAGTAAATGGAACAAATTATATTAGTTGTACATGTTTTGGCTGCGCTGGCCATTATCGGTTTGATCCTTGTTCAGCAGGGTAAAGGTGCCGATATGGGGGCGTCTTTTGGTGCAGGTGCATCGCAGACGTTGTTTGGCAGCGATGGTAGTGGTAATGTGCTGACCCGCGCGACAGCGATCCTGGCAACACTGTTCTTTGTAACCAGTTTGTCGTTGGCTTATGTGGCCAAGCAGCGCAGTGTCATTGGTGAAGATATCATCGATGTACCTGTTCTGGAGGAGAGTCGCGAAGTGGCTCCAGTGCCTGAGGGTGACCTCCCTGAGGCGGCTGCGTCGGACATGCCGGCGATGAGCGACAGCGACATGCCCCAGGGGCAGTAAGTAGTAATAAAGCCGAAGTGGTGGAATTGGTAGACACGCTATCTTGAGGGGGTAGTGAGCATAGCTCGTGCGGGTTCAAGTCCCGCCTTCGGCACCAAATACCGAAAAGGGAGTTGCAAGGCAGCTCCCTTTTTTTTGTGCCCCGTTGTCGCCATGATCGTGCGCCTGTATGTGGGTATTTGCCTGTGTTTATCTTGACCTGGTTCGGGCGACTGTCTATAATTTCGCCTCCTTGGAGCAGGTCAGTTCTGGTGGCGGTGAGAGTTTCCGTCATTGGGTGCGTAGGGCGACTCATCTGCTTTTATAGAAGTTTTTAAAAGCCCCTTACGTAGGGGCTTTTTCGTATCGTCGCGGTGTAGTTTGCGATGGTCGACAGGAAATTTCGATGGTGGGCCTTGGGCCCATTTTTTATTGGTGGGTAATTAATTTGTCAGCACAGCGCGACAAGCTAGAAGAAATGCTAAGGCCGGGCATCGAAGCCCTGGGGTTTGATTTGTGGGGGATTGAATACCAGTCCCACGCAAAGCGCAGCATGCTTCGCATTTATATTGATGCAGAGGCCGGTATTTCTGTTGATGATTGCGCCAAGGTCAGTCATCAGGTGAGCGGTGTTTTGGATGTCGAGGATCCGATTACTGGTGAGTACACGCTTGAGGTGTCTTCGCCGGGTATGGACCGCCCCTTGTATCGCTTAGAACAGTACGCTGAGTATATTGGCAGCGATATTAATATTCGCTTGCGCATCGCCTTTGAAGGGCGGCGCAAATTCCAAGGTCGCTTGGTAGCGATTGAGGGTGATGAAGTTGTTATTCAGCTTGATGGTCACGAGTACTTGTTGCCATTCGAGCAAATTGACAGAGCACAGATTGTCCCGAGTTTCTGACGGGCAATTAACCATAACAGCCGGCTACGGAATAGAGGCGGACGATGAGTAAAGAAATATTGCTGGTAGTTGAAGCAGTATCCAACGAGAAGGGGGTGTCTAAGGACATCATCTTCGAGGCGATGGAACAGGCTTTGGCCACTGCGACGAAGAAGCGCTATGAAGAAGACTCGGATATCCGTGTTGTAATTGATCGGGTGACCGGTGATTACGAGACCTTCCGTCGCTGGGAAGTAATGCCTGATGATGAAATGGCATTGCTCGGCACGCAGTTTACGCTCGAAGAGGCTCACGAGTGTGACCCGAGCCTTAAGGCTGGCGATGTATATGAAGAGCAAATTGAAAACGTCGGCTTTGGCCGAATTGCTGCGCAGACAGCCAAGCAGGTTATCGTGCAAAAAGTGCGCGAGGCCGAACGAGCGCAGGTTGTTGAAGAATACGCCGGTCGCGTCGGTGAGCTGATTAATGGCACGGTGAAAAAAGTCACCCGTGACAGCATTATCGTTGACCTTGGTAACAACGCCGAGGCCCTTCTGCCACGAGAAGAGCTGGTGGGTCGGGAAGTTTTCCGCATCAATGACCGTGTGCGCGCCATTCTGCAAGACGTACGCCCGGAAGCGCGAGGCCCGCAGCTGTTCCTCAGCCGTGCATGCCCGGAAATGCTGATCGAACTCTTCAAAATTGAAGTGCCAGAAGTTTCTGAAGATGTGATCGAAATCCGCTCTGCTGCGCGTGATCCCGGCTCTCGCGCTAAGATCGCCGTTAAGACTAACGACGGCCGCATCGACCCAGTTGGTGCATGTGTTGGTATGCGTGGTTCGCGTGTGCAAGCCGTATCGGGTGAGCTCGGCAATGAGCGTGTTGACATTATCCTGTGGGACGACAACCCAGCGCAGCTGGTAATCAACGCGATGGCGCCGGCTGAAGTTGAGTCGATCGTCGTCGACGAAGATACCAATACCATGGATGTGGGTGTTGCCGAGGATAACCTAGCGCAGGCCATCGGTCGTGCCGGACAGAATGTTCGACTGGCTAGTGAGCTGACGGGTTGGACGATCAACGTAATGAGCGTTGATGAGATGGCTGAGAAGCACGAGCAGGAATCTGGTCAGATTATCGAATCTTTCATGGAGAGCTTGGACGTCGGTGAAGATGTTGCCGAAGTTCTTGTGGAAGAAGGCTTTACCACCCTTGAAGAGGTGGCCTACGTTCCGCTTGAAGAGATGATGGCGATCGAAGGTTTTGACGAAGAAATTGCTCAAGAATTACGCGCGCGAGCCAAAGATGCGCTGCTGACTCAGGCAATTGCAAGTGAAGAACAATTGGATGCTGCTGAGCCGGCTGAAGACCTGTTGACGATGGATGGCATGGAGAAACACCTGGCCTTCATCCTCGCCAGCCGTGGCATTGTGACGATGGAAGATCTGGCTGAACAAGCTGTTGAAGATCTTCTCGATATTGAAGATATGACTGAAGAGCGGGCTGCTGAGCTGATTATGACTGCCCGTGCCCCCTGGTTTGCCGACGAAGACGAATCAGCAAGCTAAGCGAGTCGTACAGTTTAGGGAGATAATGAATGGCTGAAGTTACCGTGAGCCAGCTTGCCGAAGTTGTTGGCGCACCAGTAGAGCGTCTACTTAGGCAGATGAAAGAGGCCGGTTTGTCGCACAGCTCGGCGGAACAAAAGGTGTCCGACGAAGACAAGCAAACTCTGCTGACCTTTCTAAAGCGCAGCCACGGTGAGTCCACCGAGGGGCCGCGTAAAATTACCTTGAAGCGTAAGACCATCAGTACGCTAAAAACAGGTTCGGGTGCGGGCAAGAAAACTGTCAACATCGAAGTGCGCAAGAAGCGGACGTATGTAAAACGCGACCCTGCTGAGCTGGCCGCAGAGGCCGAGGAAGCGGCGCGTCTGGCTGCTGAAGCTGAGCAAGCGGAAGCTGCAGCCACTGAAGCGCCTGTTGAGGTTGCTGCTGAGCCGGAAGTCAAAGAAGAAGCGCCTGCAGCTGAGGTGCCCGAAACCGCAGCACCTCAAGAAACTGAGGTTGTCGAGGCGGCAGAGCCTGCACCCGTGGCGGAGCCCGAGCCTGAGCCCGAACCGGAAGCTGAGCCCGAGCCAGAGCCAGTGGTAGAAGAGCCAGCGGCGGAAGCGGAACCCGAGCCGGAAGCGGAGCCTGAGGTGGCAGCAGCCCCTGTTCAGGACGAATACGTCGAAGAGGTTGTTGAAGAAGACCCTCGTGATATCGACCCGGAAATCCTGCGTCAGCGTGCAATCCTGCGCCGTAAAGAAGAGGAAGAGCGCGAGAAAGAGCGTCGTGCTGCTGTCTTAGCGGAGAAAAAGCGCGAAGAAGAAGAGCGTGAGCGCAAGCGCAAAGAACGCGTTGAAACTGAGCAGAAGAAATCAGCCGGTCCCCGTCATTTGCGGGCCGCGCCAAGCAGCGATAATGACGATCGCGGCAAGGGCAAAAAAGGCAAAAAAGGCAAAGGTCGTCGCGACGATTTTGATAATGATCGCGGAGCCGGTCGCCGCAAGAAGAAAACGCTCAAGCTGCCAGAAGATCAACAGCGCCACGCATTCCAGGCGCCCACTGAGAAGATTACCTACGAGGTGTCTATCGGTGAAACCAGCACCGCCAGTGAGCTGGCAGGGCAAATGAAGGTGAAAGCGGCTGAAGTAATTAAAGAGCTGATGAAAATGGGCATGATGGTGACCATTAATCAGCCTCTGGATCAGGAAACGGCGCAACTCGTTGTCGAAGAAATGGGCCACAAGGCCAAGATCGTTTCTGAAGATGCCGTGGAAGAGGCATTGGAAGAAACGCTGGTTGCTCAGACGGGTGAGGGTACCCTGAAGACGCGTGCGCCGGTAGTGACCGTAATGGGTCACGTTGACCACGGTAAAACGTCTCTGCTGGACTATATTCGCAAGGCAAAAGTGGCCAGCGGCGAGGCGGGTGGCATTACCCAGCACATTGGTGCCTACCATGTGGAAACTGGTCACGGCATGATCACTTTCCTGGATACTCCTGGACACGCGGCCTTTACGGCAATGCGTGCCCGCGGTGCGAAAAGTACCGACATTGTTATCTTGGTAGTTGCGGCTGACGATGGTGTTATGCCGCAAACCGAAGAGGCAATTGCCCACGCTCGTGCAGCCGAAGTGCCGCTGGTAGTTGCGGTTAACAAAATGGACAAAGAGGGCGCCGACCCCGAGCGGGTGAAAACCGAACTCTCTCAGAAAGAGGTTATCTCTGAAGAGTGGGGCGGTGATACACAGTTCTGCTATGTGTCTGCACACAGCGGTGAGGGCATTGATGCCCTGCTGGATGCCGTGCTGCTGCAAGCTGAACTGCTAGAGCTTAAAGCCGCTGACGATATTCCTGCTCAGGGTATGGTGATTGAGTCACGCCTTGATAAAGGTCGCGGTGCCGTGGCCTCAGTGCTGGTGCAACAAGGCCAGCTCAAGCAAGGCGATATTGTTCTGGCCGGTCAGTGCTATGGCCGTGTTCGGGCGATGCTGGACGAGAACGGTAAGCCGGTTAAGCAAGCCGGGCCATCGATCCCCGTCGAGATTCTCGGCTTGGATGGTACGCCTGAAGCGGGTGACGGTTTTGTGGTGGTTGAAAATGATCGCCGGGCGCGTGAAGTGGCTGACTTCCGTCAGGTGCGCGAGCGCGAGCAGCGTATCAAGCGTCAACAAGCTGCCAAACTGGATCGCATGTTTGAAAGCATGGAAGCCGGTGATCGCAAGACTCTGAACGTCGTGCTAAAAGCCGATGTGCGCGGTTCGCTCGAGGCTATCCAGGCGTCATTGCTGGATCTTGGTAATGACGAAGTAAACGTCAATATTGTGACCGGCGGTGTAGGCGGTATCACTGAGTCTGACGTGAATCTGGCGATGACCTCTGAGTCGGTGATGTTTGGCTTTAACGTACGTGCTGACGGCAGTGCGCGGAAGTTGGCGGAAAGCGAAGGTATCGACCTGCGCTACTACAGCGTTATCTATGATTTGATCGACGATGTGAAGTCGGCATTGAGCGGTATGCTCAGCCCAGAAATGCGCGAAGAAATTGTGGGTATTGCCGAAGTGCGTGACGTATTCCGTTCGCCGAAGTTTGGTGACATCGCCGGCTGTATGGTCGTCGAGGGAACGGTTTATCGCAGCAAGCCGATCCGCGTTCTGCGCGACGATGTGGTGATATACGAGGGTGAACTTGAGTCCCTGCGTCGCTTTAAAGACGATGCGAACGAAGTGAAGAACGGTCTTGAGTGCGGTATCGGCGTTAAGAACTACAAAGACGTTCGTCCCGGCGACAAGATCGAAGTGTTCGAGGTGAAAGAAATTGCCCGGTCACTGTAAGGCATTGCAAGAGCGGGAGGCACGCTAATGAAAGAATTTAGTCGTACCGCCCGCATAGCCGACTTTTTGAAGCGAGAGCTGGGCAGTTTGATCCAGCTTGAACTTCGCGACCCACGCATTGGTATGGTGAGTGTCACGGACGCTGAAGTGAGCCGTGATTTGAGTCATGCGAAAATTTTCGTGACGGTCATGGGTAAAGACAATGCCGAGGAAGCCGCTGAGTCATTGGCGGCGCTCAACAAAGCTGCAGGTTTTTTGCGCAGCCATGTTGCCAAGGTAAATAATGCTCGTACAACACCGCAGCTGCGGTTCTTCTACGACTCTTCTATTGATCGAGGCCAGCGTTTGAGTTCGCTCATTCAGCAGGCCGTCGATTCCGATCGCAGCCGCCAGGCCGATAACGACGACGAGGCCTGAGCTTGGGGCGTCGTCGAAAAGGCCGCGCGGTCAGCGGCATCCTTGTGTTGGATAAGCCGCTGGAGCGCAGCTCGAACTCTGCCATGATTGTGGCTCGAGCGATCTACAAGGCAGCAAAAGCCGGCCATACCGGGGCGCTCGATCCGCTAGCCAGCGGCGTTTTACCGATTTGCTTCGGTGAGGCGACGAAGTTTTCCCAATACCTCCTCGATGCTGACAAGGTTTATCGCACTACGGTTGTGCTCGGCGAGCAGCGCAGCACTGGCGATGCCGAGGGTGAGGTGGTGGCTCTTACCGATGCTAGCTTTCTTTCTGAGGCCGACGTCGAGGCAGTGCTGCCGGAATTTCGTGGAGAGATTCTGCAGGTGCCGCCAATGCACTCCGCCCTCAAAAAAGACGGCAAACCGCTCTATGAGCTGGCGCGTAAAGGCGTTGAAGTTGAGCGTGAGGCGCGCCCTGTTACCATCAGCCGCCTCGAGCTTGAGGGATTTCGGCCCGGCACGCGTGCTGAGGTCGACCTGTTGGTTCACTGTAGCAAGGGCACCTATATTCGCTCACTCGCCGAAGACATTGGCGCGGCGCTGACGGTAGGCGGCTATGTCTCCGCCCTCCGGCGTGTGCAGGCAGGGCCGTTCGACGAGTCTCAGGCCTTGGATTTCGAAGCGCTGCAGCCACTGCGTGACCGGGAGGCATTTGACGAGCTTGACGCCTTGTTGCTGCCCTTGGACACCGCCTTGACCCATATCCCGGCGGCGCGGCTCGGTGAGGTCGCCGCTGGGTTTTTGCGCAACGGTCAGGCGGTATTTGTGCCGCAGTTGCCTGCCGGGGAGTTGTTTCGCTTATACGAAACCACGCCATCTGGCCCGGTTTTTATGGGCTTGGGTGAATTGTTGGCCGACGGGCGCATTACGCCTCGTCGTTTGCTGGCAAATATGTGATAATACGCCGCTGGTTTTCGCGATGTATTGCGTGAGGCCGGTTGTAAAGTTTGACGAGGCCCGAAGGGTTTCCAAACCTGTCTGTAGATATGCACGGTCAGGCTTGCTTATTCACGCATATCAGTAAGAGGAAATTATTATGGCACTATCTGCCGCAGAAAAAGCTGAAGTTGTAAAACAGTACCAAACTGCCGAAGGCGACACTGGTTCGCCAGAAGTGCAAGTTGCACTGTTGACGGTAAACATCAACAAGTTGCAGGGTCACTTTGAAGGCCACAAAAAGGATCACCACTCTCGCCGTGGTTTGATCCGCATGGTAAACCAGCGTCGTAAATTGCTGGACTACCTGAAACGCAAAGACCAAGAGCGTTACAGCAAACTGATTAAAAGTTTGGGTCTGCGTCGCTAAAAGAAGAATAAGTGAGGGGGCCGCAGGCCCCCTCATACTTTTTGTAACCCCTGTTTAGGGAGGAAATAATTCGTGAATCCCGTTTCTAAAACGTTCCAGTGGGGCGGTCAAACCGTTACATTGGAAACCGGCCGCGTTGCCCGTCAGGCAAGTGGCGCGGTGCTCGTCACCATCGAGCAAACTCAAGTTCTGTGTACCGTGGTTGCAGCAAAGACTGCCAAGCCCGGTCAGGACTTTTTCCCCTTGTCTGTGCATTACCAAGAGCGTGCTTACTCCGTCGGTAAAATCCCCGGTGGTTTCTTCAAGCGCGAAGGTCGTCCCTCTGAGAAAGAAACGCTGACGTCGCGTTTGATCGACCGTCCGATTCGTCCGTTATTCCCCAATGGGTTTAAAAATGAGGTGCAGGTTGTTTGTACCGTCATGTCGTCTGAGAAAGACGTTGACCCGGATATCGCGGCACTGATCGGTACGTCGGCCGCGCTGGCGGTATCGGGTGTTCCTTTTGCCGGCCCTATCGGTGCAGCTCGCGTGGGCTTCACCGCAGAAGATGGCTATATCCTCAACCCGAGCTACAGCCAGCTGAGCACAAGCCTGCTGGACATGGTTGTTGCGGGCACTGAAGACGCCGTTCTGATGGTTGAATCAGAAGCGCAAGAGCTGAGCGAAGATCAAATGCTGGGTGCGGTATTGTACGCCCACCAGGAAATGCAAGCCGCCGTTAAAGTGATTAAAGAGCTGGCCGCTGAAGCGGGCAAGCCCACTTGGGACTGGCAGCCTGAGCCCGAGAACACCGCGCTGATGGCCGCTGTTGCCGATGGCTTTAAAGGTGGTTTGGGTGAGGCCTACCGCATTACCGACAAAATGGAGCGCTACGCCAAAGTGGGCGAGCTGCGCGACCAAGCCGTTGAGCAGCTGGCTTCTGGTGATGACGCCGAGTTTGATGCTGAAGACGTGAAAGCAGTATTCGGTAAGCTGGAAAAGCAAATTGTTCGTCAGCGTATCCTCAATGGCGAGCCACGCATCGACGGTCGCGATGGCCGCACTGTGCGACCCATTAGCGTAGAAGTGGGCATGCTGAACAAGGCCCACGGTTCTGCCCTTTTCACTCGTGGTGAAACTCAGGCCATTGGTGTTGCGACGCTGGGTACCACTCGTGACGCACAGCTCATCGATGCCCTGGAAGGCGAGCGTAAAGACAACTTCATGCTGCACTACAACTTCCCTCCTTACTCGGTGGGCGAGTGTGGTCGCATGGGTGGCACAGGCCGCCGCGAAATCGGTCACGGCCGCTTGGCTCGTCGTGGTTTGGCTGCGGTATTGCCCACGGCTGAAGAATTCCCTTACACCATTCGCGTGGTGTCTGAAATTACTGAATCCAATGGTTCTAGCTCCATGGCCTCAGTGTGCGTTGGCAGCCTGTCGCTGATGGATGCCGGTGTGCCGCTGAAAGCGCCCGTTGCTGGTATTGCCATGGGTCTGGTTAAAGAAGGTGAGCGCTTCGCGGTACTGACCGATATCCTGGGTGATGAGGATCACCTCGGTGATATGGACTTTAAAGTTGCCGGTACAGCCGACGGTGTTACTGCATTGCAGATGGACATCAAGATCGAAGGCATCACGCAAAAGATCATGGAAGTCGCGCTGGAGCAAGCGCAACAAGCGCGCTTGCACATCTTGGGTCAGATGAATCAGGTGCTGTCGGTATCTCGCGACGGCGTGTCGGACAATGCCCCCAGCATGCACGTGATGAAGGTCGACTCTGACAAGATTCGCGACATTATCGGTAAAGGCGGCGCAACTATTCGCGGTATTTGCGAAGAGACTGAAGCGCAAATCGATATTGAAGATGATGGCACCGTGCGTGTTTACGGTTCTGACGCTGCATCTCGCGATGCTGCAGTGGAGCGCATTCTTGCTATTACTGCAGAGGCTGAAGTCGGTGAAACGTATGTTGGCACTGTCGCGCGTATCGTCGACTTCGGGGCCTTTGTTAATATCCTGCCCGGCAAGGATGGTCTGGTACATATCTCGCAAATCTCGGAAGAGCGTGTTGAGAATGTCAGCGACTACTTGAAAGAAGGTCAGGAAGTTAAAGTTAAAGTCCTGGATGTCGATCAGCGTGGTCGCATTAAACTTTCTATGAAAGAAGTTGAAGCAGAAGAGGCCGCCGCTCCCGAAGCGGAATAAGTGCTCTCGCTGTGAACGAAACCCCACCCCGGTGGGGTTTTTTTATGCGTGAGATAAAGTCATTTTTATATAGTGTGACATAGCAGAGATTGCCGCTAGACAAGCTTGAAGGCTGTGATAACCTCGACATGCAGTTTGATGGAATGCAAACAACAACAAGAGGAAATCCTATGAAAAAAGTAATGATGGCAACGGCTTTTTTGGCGGCATCTAGTGCAAGTTTCGCTGTCGCGCCGGGTGGCCCAAATTGCGGTTGGGGGAATATGCTATTCTCAGGCCAGTCTGGACTGGCATCTCACTTCCTGGCTTCATGGACTAATGGTACCTCCGGTAATGCGACTTTCGGTATGACCTCTGGCACCAACGGTTGTTCTGCCGACGGCACGCTGACATATGGCGGTAAGTCGATGGTGAACGTCGGTCAGATCATGGACGAGTTTTCTGAAGACGTCGCTCGCGGCGAAGGTGAGGCCCTGACGGCTGTTGCTGTGTCTTTTGGCATTGCCGAGGAAGATCGCGCAGTATTTAAAACCACACTGCATAATAATTTCGACAGCCTGTTCCCCTCGGCTGACGTGAATGCGGAATCTGTGATGAATTCAATTGTGGAATTGATGAAGCAGGATAAGCAGCTGGCGAAGTACGTTTCCTAATTGCTTGGCATTAGCGTTACCTTAACGGCCCCGAGGGGCCGTTTTGTGTTTATGGAAGAAATAAAATATGAGAGCGAAGCTAAAACAAGCTCTGACTATATTGCTGGGTATGTGCGCCAGCTCAGCGTTGTTTGCGGCCACGATGGAGTCGCTGCAGGCGTATGCCGCGGAGCCACAGTGGCGCGCGTTGCTGCACTTCCCAAAGTCATCGACAGGCCCGAGCTATGTCGACGACCCGCGCTTTTTTCTGGCTGAGACTGGCCGGAGTAGTCCACTTGCAGAACTAACAGAAACGCTTGCGGCGTTTTCAGCGGAGCCGTCGTTGCGATGCCGCTATCCAGCGCGAGAGCAGTGGCTGGTCGAAAAAAAGCTGTTGGCACCGGCCGCTCAGCACTGCGACGAATATCGGCAATGGCGTGACAAGCTTAATGTGGACGCGGTTGTTTTAGTGCTCGCCTCAAGTTATTTGAACAGCCCCTCATCGATGTATGGACATACCTTTTTGCGATTGGACCCTGCGGGTGAGCGCGGCGACAGCGATTTCCTCTCGTATGCGTTAAATTTCGGCGCGAATATCCCCCCCGGTGAGAACGATTTGCTCTACGCCTACCGGGGCTTATTTGGTGGCTACCCAGGGCTGTTCAGCATGCAGCCCTACTATCAAAAGATTCAGGAATATACCCGCCTGGAAAATCGCGATATGTGGGAGTATCGGCTGACATTAGCGGATGAAGAAATAGAGCGTTTACTCAGTCATGTGTGGGAGTTGCGCAATGTTAACTTCGACTATTTTTTCTTTGACGAAAACTGTTCCTATCGCTTGTTGGAGCTATTGGAAGTTGCGCGTCCCGGCCTGGATCTAACGAGCCCCTTCGAATATGCCGCAATGCCAGTGGACACGGTGCGCGAAGTGGTTGACGCTGGATTGGTCGGTCAGATTGATTACCGGCCGTCAAAGCGGCTGGAGTTAGATACCTTAACGGCGGCTCTAAGTGCCGAGCAAAGAGTCTGGGTTCGGCAACTGGCCGACGGCGAAAGGGAAGACTTAGCGGATACCGGCTTGGATGCCGACGCTCAGCGAGCAACCTACCTGGCCGCTTATCGATACTTGCGTTATCGACTGAACACGGCTCCGCGAACCACTGAAATGGCGGCGCGGAGTCTTCGCTTACTCCGTGGTGCGCGTAAGCCTGGGGGCTTTAGCGCGCCGGTAGTCAGCACGCCGCCGCGACCGGAGCGTGGGCACAGAACGTCAATGTTCGGCTTGGGCGTGGGTTATCGAGAATTTTCCGAGCAGGGGCCTGCGGGGAACGAGGCGTTGGAGTATGTCGATCTGAATTGGCGGATTAGTTATCACGATGCCCTGGATGCTATGGCGGGCTATCCTGAGGGAGCCAGCTTGGTAATGGGTAACTTGGCGTTGCGGTGGCAGGATCAGGAAGGCGTGCGCTTGCAACGCTTCGACCTCGTCGATATCCGTTCCTTGTCTCCTCGGGGAGAGTTCTTTTCACCGATCAGCTGGCAGGTTCAGCTGGGGTTGGAGCGCTTGGATGATGCCCCCAGTCAGCCGCTTGTTGCGCAGATTAATGCCAGCGGCGGCGGGACCTGGCCAGTGATGAAAGGCGTGGCCTACCTGATGCCAGCATTGCGTTTTGAATATAACGCGGATTTTCGCGAGGACTGGCGGTTGGCGCCTGGCATCAATATTGGCCAGCTTTGGCAAGGAGCCAAGTATTCTGCCGAGATAGCAGGCCAGTGGCAGGACTTCTCCGGCGCCGGAGAAAGGAAGATCCTTAAACTCAGCGGGAATTATGCATGGTCTGCCGATAGCAGTTTGCGCTTGAGTATCGACTATCGAGACCAGCCTTGGGGGCATTCTCACGGAGTAGCGCTATCATGGCGTCAGCATTTTTAGGCCGTGCGGCGGCGTTGTGTCTCGCCGTTGTTTTATTAAGTGGCTGCGAGGCGCTGTTATTTTTTCCTCAGCAGCAGTTGCTGCGCACGCCGGAAGATGTCGGCCTTGTGTATCAGGATGTGCGAATCCCTGTCGGAAATACAGCGCTCCACGGCTGGTGGCTGCCAGCTGAGCAGCCCCGCGCAACGCTGTTATTCAGCCACGGTAATGCCGAGAATATCAGTACCCACTTGGCGAGTGTGTATTGGTTGCCGAAAGAGGGCGTCAATGTTCTGTTAATTGACTATCGCGGCTTCGGTAAATCCGAGGGGGTGCCCAGTGTGGCGGCGGCGGTAGAAGATGTACGCGCAAGCTGGCAGTGGTTGTTGGCTGAGCAGGGGGATTGGCCCTTGTTTGGACTGGGGCAGAGCTTAGGGGCAAGCCTGATGGCTGCCGCGACTGCGCGAGAGGCCGAGGCGCTTACGGGGCATATTGCCGGGCTGGTGCTCGATGCCGGTTTTACTCGCTATTCAGCTGTGGCGAGAGAGCAGGCTGCTAAGAGCCCCCTTACCTGGTTGTTGCAGTGGCCGGTTGGCTGGGCGATGCCATCGGGTTTTGATCCCATCGATGCCCTGTTATCGCTACCGTCAGCGCCGGTGCTGATTATTCACGGCCGACGCGACCCGGTGATTGCTCTGCATCATGCGCAGCAGTTACATGAACAAGCCAAACCGCCAAAGTCACTTTACGTATACGACGGCGGTCACATTGAAAGTTTTCATCGCGCTGCCACGCGGCAGCGCCTTCTGGATTTTATTGATGAGAGCGTAGGGCGCTAAGCTGCGCGAACCGACGCCGTCAGTGTTGGTGTCCGCCCTCACCATGAGCGTGACCGTGCTCACGCTCCTCCGCGGTGGCGGCGCGCACTGAGTCGATATGAATGGTAAAGGTAAGGGTTTTACCCGCCAGTGGGTGGTTGGTGTCCACGTCGACAGAGAATTTGCCCACCTTCACTACGGTAGCGCTACGGCTGCCCTGGTCAGTATTGAAACGCACGATTTGGCCCACACGTAATTTACCCTCGTGCTTCAAATACTTGGCAGGAATGCGTTGCTGTTTACCCTCTTGCACTACGCCGTAGGCTTGCT
Source organism: uncultured Spongiibacter sp. (assembly GCF_964011655.1). NCBI lineage: Bacteria > Pseudomonadati > Pseudomonadota > Gammaproteobacteria > Cellvibrionales > Spongiibacteraceae > Spongiibacter > uncultured Spongiibacter sp. Next base: position 14,589 of record NZ_CAXGPO010000028.1, read on the forward strand.
CGGGCGGAAGCGTGACTTCAAAGTCATCGCCAGCTTGGCGTTTGCTGAAGGCTTTTTCCAGGCCGGGAATAATATTGTTCGCACCGTGTAAATAGAGGGTGGGCGTCTCGCCAAAATTACTTTCCAATACACTGCCGCTGCTGTCGCGCAGCTCATAGTGGAAGGCCACCACACAATTAGTATCGATTTCCATACATCCCCCTGCAAATCATCACTGCCACGGCTCGCTAGAGCATTTGCCGCGTATAATAAGTGCTGATGAGGGCTTAGGGTAGAAAAACAAGAAAGGAGTTCGAGAATATGGGAGAGGTCGTTAAATTTGCGCCACGCAAGCCGCGCAAACAAAGCAGCCTGTGCCGGGAAGGCCACCATAAGTGGAAGGTGGAAAAGCGTACGCAGTTTGATGTAAAGCAGGGACGGTTGGTGAGTGTTTATAAGTGTGAGCGCTGTGGGTTGACGAAAACCCGCGCCGACTAAGCGGCGTGAGTTTAGTGTGCGAGTTCTTCGTCTAGCTCGGCGCTAATCAGTGCCAACCAGTTTTGGGCCTCGTCATGGCCTTCCACCGCTTTCACCACGCATGCGATCCCTAGCAGGTGCTCCATGAGGAGTTTTCGCATTGGAACGTTGTTCTCTGAGGCTTGTTCCTGTAGAAACAAGAACGCCTGTGCGCTAATGTCGTCGATCTGCATCTGCTGAGTGTTTTCTCGATACTCTGACAGCGTGACTACTTTTGACATTGCCATTTCGCAATCCTCTTGTGACATGGCAAAAGTATATGACGGCACCGCGGTGTAAGCGCTTCGTAATTACACGTATGGGGCATTCTGCGGGAATGCTGAACATTTGAGGAACTGGCTAAATCTATGTCTGACAATATCGTGATCGGCGCCGATGGCGTTGAGCAGATCCCATTAAAATCTTATACCGAGAAGGCGTATTTGGATTACTCCATGTACGTTATTCTTGATCGCGCGCTGCCGAATATTGCCGATGGCTTAAAGCCTGTTCAGCGCCGAATTGTCTATGCGATGAGTGAGCTGGGATTAAAGGCCAGCGCAAAATACAAGAAGTCGGCGCGCACCGTTGGCGATGTTATCGGTAAATTCCACCCCCATGGCGATAGTGCGGTCTACGAGGCTATGGTGCTCATGTCTCAGGACTTCTCTTACCGTTATCCGCTGATTGACGGTCAGGGGAACTGGGGCTCTCCCGATGACCCCAAATCGTTTGCGGCGATGCGCTATACCGAATCCAAGTTGACGCGCTACGCCGAAGTCATGCTGAGCGAGTTGGGGCAGGGCACTGTAGATTGGGTGCCGAATTTTGACGGTGCGCTTGATGAGCCTGCCATGCTGCCCGCGCGGGTGCCCAATATTCTGCTGAACGGTACCACCGGTATCGCGGTGGGAATGGCCACCGATATCCCCCCTCACAATCTTCGGGAAGTGGTGAGTGCCTGCATTCATCTACTCGATGCGCCCAAGGCCACCGTTGCCGAACTCTGTGAGCACGTGAAGGGCCCGGATTTTCCTACCGATGCCGAGCTGATTACGCCCGCTGACGAAATTCGAAAAATCTATGAGACCGGGCGCGGCTCCTTGAGAATGCGGGCGGTGTGGCAGGAGGAACACGACGACATCGTTATTACGGCGTTGCCTCACCAGACCTCAGGCTCCAAGGTGTTGGAGCAAATTGCCCAACAAATGCAGGCCAAGAAATTGCCAATGGTGGTCGACCTGCGCGATGAGTCCGACCACGAAAATCCGACCCGGCTGGTGATCGTGCCGCGCTCTAACCGGGTGAATACCGAAGCGCTAATGAACCACTTGTTTGCCACCACGGACCTGGAGCGCAGTTATCGGGTCAACATGAATATGATCGGCATTGATGGCCGGCCGCAGGTAAAGAGCCTGGATCGTATTCTCGGAGAGTGGCTGGAGTTTCGGACTAATACCACTCGCCGGCGTTTGGAATTCCGTCTCGATAAAGTTCTCAAGCGTTTGCATATTCTCGATGGTTTATTGGTCGCGTTCCTCAATATCGATGAGGTCATTGCCATTATCCGTGAAGAGGATAAACCGAAGCCTGTGCTTATGGAGCGCTTCGGTTTAAGTGACACGCAAGCCGAAGCCATCCTAGAGCTGAAACTGCGTCATTTGGCCAAGCTCGAGGAGATGAAAATTCGCGGCGAGCAGGAAGAGCTGTCGGCCGAGCGAGACCAGCTCGAGCAGACGCTTGGCTCCACCCGTCGAATGAAAACGCTGGTGCGCAAAGAGCTATTGGCCGCGGCAGAAGAATATGGCGACGAGCGCCGTTCACCGCTGGTGGCGCGTAACGAGGCGAAGGCCTTTGCGGAAGAGGATATCGTCTCCGCTGATCCAGTAACCATTGTTTTGTCGGAAATGGGTTGGATTCGCGCGGCCAAAGGCCACGATATTGACCCTGTTGCTCTTAGCTATAAGTCGGGCGACCGTTTCAATTTGGCGGCGAGGGGGCGCAGTAACCAGTCCGTATTGATCTTGGACAGCACCGGGCGCAGTTACAGCGTCGCCGCTCACACACTGCCATCGGCTCGAGGACAAGGGGAGCCCCTGACTGGGCGCATTAACCCGCCGTCGGGCGTGAGCTTTTGCGGAATGATGATGGGGGGCGACGACAGTTATTACCTGCTGGCCTCCGATGCGGGTTATGGCTTCGTTGCCAAGCTGGGTGATTTACACAGTAAAAACAAAGCCGGTAAAGCGACCCTGACCCTGCCTAAGGGTGGTCAGGTAATGTCGCCGGTTGCGGTTGCCGGGCTTGAAGAGCATTTTGTCGTGGTGATCAGTAGCGAGGGCCGTATGTTGGTTTTCCCCGTCACTGATTTGCCGATTATGGCGCGTGGCAAAGGCAACAAGCTGATTGGTATTCCCGGCGCACGCGTCGCCAGCCGAGAAGAGTATGTGGTGGCAACGGTGGTAATGGGCAGTCGCGACAGCATTAAGGTGCTCTCTGGCAAGCGCCACCTGTCTTTAAAACTCTCGGAACTTGAGCACTATTTGGGTGAGCGCGGTCGCCGTGGCCACAAATTGCCGCGTGGCTTCCAGAAAGTTGATGGCGTTGAGCTGATTAGTGCTGAGCAGTAGCGCCGCCATTGGGGCGACGCTGCAGTTGCTCCAGGTCGAGCGACTTCAGCTGGCTGTGCTGGCGCTCCAGTAACTCATTGTAGGGCGACTTGAGGCTTCCCACGCGGTTGCCTCGACAGCTTGCCCAGGCATCGAGGCGCTCGTGGTTGCAGCAGTTGTTGTCCAGCCAGATCCCTTCGCCTTCGGCGGTGGTGATATGCAGCCGGTCAATAGCCGCACATTCATCTGCCTGGCAGTGCCAGTCACTGCCCTCGCTGCAGACGCGGGCGATACCCGGGCGAATTTTTAAACTGCGGTCCAGCTTGTGGAGTAGCTCTGCGGCGCACAATGCGCGAAACAGTGGGGCGTCGCAGCCGTCCAATTGGAAGAAGCGCAGCGTGACGGCGTTGTGCCGAGTCAGTATGAGTTCACCGTGGTAGAGGCGAGCAATGGCCTCGCTGCGGGCAAACGCCGTCTGCAGCTGCTGCTCAAAGCGTTCCGCGGTCATTTTTTCTTTCAGGTCGTCATAGGCCTGCCAATGGCAGTGCAGTATGTAGTAGTCGCGGTAGCGTTTTTCACCGGCCTGCATCAGCCGAATCTGGGGATTATGTATTTCATTTAGCAGCTCTCCGAGTGCATCTTGGCCGGGGTAGAGGCTCTCATCGTCTTTGATCGGTTGGGCAAGGCGCGCGCGGGCCCTATCCAAATGGCGCTCAATGCCGAGCATGGGTACGGCGATCAGCGCATAGCTCAAGCAGCAGAGGATGGCGGTGAGCAATAACAGCGTTTTACCGAGATCGCGTATTTCATTGCCAATTAGCTCGCTGCTCAACGACAGTTTGACTTGCCCGAGACGCCCGTCTGCAGCGACGGCTGACTGGTAGTTCAGGTGGTCGTCCCGCCAGGTTCCGGCTTCCGCGACGGCTTCGCCGCGCGCATTTTGAATGCTGCCGTACACGATGAGAGGGCTTTCGATATAGTCCTGCAATATGGCCTGCAGGCTGACGCGGTCATTGCGCAACAGCGCTTGCTGGCTCTGGGAGGCAAGTTGGTTGGTCCACTGCTGGCCGATCAAGCGGGTGGTTTCTAGCAGGATCTGCTTGCTGGCGGTCATGCTGGTAATTAGCAGGGTAAGGCCGGCAATACCGCATATCAGCGCAGCGATAAGGCCGCATTTCGACGCTAGGGATAGGCGCAGAAGCTGTTTTAGCATGTTTGTTTATCCGCTGAGAGAGTGGTTGCCTGGCAGGAGTATAACAAGGCTGTTAGCGGGTAAAGTGCATTTTCCTCAGATCTCGTGCAAAAGCGCTGGCAGAAAGTCACCTCCGCTGTCAGCAGTGCTTGGGCAGGCGCGGCACTCCCGCTACAATAGCGCCAAACCAAGGGGGCAGTGTGAACGAAATTATCATGATCAATATTGCTGGTGACGACCGTCCCGGCGTAACCAGTTCCATTACCGGTATTCTGGCTGACCACGATGTGGCGGTGTTGGATATTGGTCAGGCAGTGATCCACGACACGCTGTCACTGGGCCTGCTGGTGTCCCTGCCCTCGGGAACGGAAGCGGCGAGTATTCTCAAGGATGTTTTATTCCGCTGCCATGAAATGGGGCTGCAAGTGCGCTTCTTGCCGGTGAGTGCCGACAGTTACCAGCAATGGGTAGCCGGGCAGGGCAAGCAGCGCCACATTGTGACCTTGCTGGCGCGTAAAATCAGCGCCCAGCATATCGCCCACGTCACTGAGATCGTTTCACGCTATGGTTTGAATATCGACCGCATTGACCGCTTGTCTGGACGGGTGCCGCTGGAGGGTGTGGACGAGCAGTCGAAGGCGTCGGTGGAGCTCTCTGTGCGAGGCAATTTGGCTGATGCATCCGATTTTCGTGGCGAGCTACTTACGCTCGCCAGCGAGATGGATATTGATATCGCCTACCAGGAAGACAGTATGTTCCGCCGCACGCGTCGCTTGGTCGCCTTTGATATGGATTCGACGCTGATCGAAGCTGAGGTGATTGATGAGCTGGCCAGCGCAGCCGGCGTTGGCGAAAAAGTAGCGGAGATCACCGAGCGCGCGATGCGCGGAGAGATCGACTTTAAAGAAAGCTTTGCTGCCCGGGTCGCGCTTTTGAAAGGCTTGGATGAATCGGTGTTGGAGGGTATTGCCGAGAGTTTACCAATCACCGAGGGCGCCGAACGTCTGGTATCCACCTTGAAGAAACTGGGCTATAAAACCGCCATTTTGTCTGGTGGTTTTACCTACTTCGGTCACTACCTACAAAAGCGTCTTGGCATTGACTATGTCTATGCCAACGAGCTGGCAATTGAAGAGGGGCGTGTTACCGGCGAGGTCAGCGGGGTAGTGGTTGATGGCCAACGCAAGGCCGAACTGCTGCGTGAAATTGCCCAGCGAGAAGGTATCGACATGGAGCAGGTGATCGCGGTGGGTGACGGTGCCAATGACCTGCCTATGCTGAGCATTGCGGGCCTGGGGATCGCATTCCGCGCCAAGCCGATTGTGCGCGAGAACGCTAAACAGTCGATTTCTACCCTCGGCTTAGACAGCATATTGTACCTGCTGGGAATCAGTGACCGCCTAAGCAGCCCTTCCGCTCAACCGAAGGCAGCAAATTCGTAAGACATCTCCGTGGATGGGTCTTGCACATAACTGCCCTGAATAAAGTCAGGGCCGAGTTGCCACAGCACGGCCAGGCTGGCGGCACTGCTGACGTTGGGAATCAGTACGCGGCTATTCAGTTGGCGACCACCCTGGATGATCTCTCTGATTTCATCGGCGCTCAGGCTGTCGGTTTTACGCACGCCGGGTTTAATCAGCGCGGGCTTAATGTGTTCCAGGAATTTATTGCCGTCTTGGCTGCGGCCGAAGTTGCGCACGGCTAGCCCAATTCCCAGCGACTCCAACTGGCGACAGCAATCCAGAGCAGGCTTCAGCGAGCTGGCAATGCTCTCTTCGCTAAACTGCAGTATCAGCGCACTACCGGGAAGGCCGGCGGCTTTCATGGCGACGCTCAGCCATGAGCAAAACTCGCTATCGTGAAAGACATTGCCGCTGAGGTTGATGGTTAATTTTGTATCCTCGCCAGCGGCGCGCTTTTTCGCCAAGACCTTGGTTGTTTCAACCACAATCCATCGATCGAGCTTATTGTTGTTCGGCTCCTTCTCTACAACGCGCAGCATTTCCCCTGCGGTCACTTCGCCTTCTTGCCAATCTCTAATATCCAGCGAGGCTTCGTAGTAATCCCCCTCGGCATCGCTGAGATTAATAATGGGTTGAAACAGAATTTGCAGGCGCTGGTCGGCGAAAGCCTCTTCAATAAGTGTGCTTATCTCATCACTGCGCTGCAGCTGCTGGCGGTCGCGGTGATAAATTTCGGCAGCGTTACCACCGTCGGCTGCGATGCTTTGCACCGTCTCAAAACACTGGTCAAGCAACGTCGCAGCGTGGGGCGTGGTGAGGTGATTAATGGGCATAATCGCTGCGCTAAAGTGACATTGCAGCGACTGTTTTTTTACCTCAATAATCTCAGACTCGATGGCCTTTAGTGCTTCTTGGCTGGTTTCTAAGGCCCGTTGACTGGGAACATGGTGGGCGATCACTGCGAACAGATCGTCGGCGATGCGACCGTAGTACTGCGCCGGGATTAATGCTTGAAGACGCTCGCTCAAGGCCTGAATTAGTGTTTCGGTATTGTGCAGATTTAAGTCGCGCCGGAACTTGTCGAAGTTATCGAGTTGCAGCACGATGAGTGAGCTATTGCTGTTTCGCTGCGCGTCGACGAAGTCTTGCAGTAGTTGTGCAAAGTGCTTGCGATTTGCCAGCCCGGTTGTCGCGTCGAGGTGGCCGGTGGCGGCGCCGCTGCCAGCTTCGTGCAGGGTTAGCTGTACACAGGCCTCACCGTCGTAGCTCGCGTTATTGCAGGTGACCGAGCTTTTTAGCTCTTGCTCGTCGCTACTTAAAAAACTAATTTCCAGCGTGCTGCCGTCACTGTTGCCTGGCTGCTTTTTTAGGGCGTTTTTAAAGCGATCTTGATCTTTGTTGCAAATCAAATCGACGATAGGAAAACCGTCCAGGTCGTCGTGGCCGACTTGCTGACAGAACAGCGTATTGGCATAAATAATCATGCCGTCAGTGATATAGCAAACCGCATCTTGGTGCGAATCCAGTAGCAGTGCATTGCGTTGCTGCTCTTCAAGCAACGCCGCTTTGGTGGCATCGAGCTCTCTGCGGCTTGCCAGTGCTTCAAGTTCTCGCTGCGCAAAAAACAGCAGGCGCGCGCGGTTTTGGTTGCTCAACACCAAACTGACTGAAGTGTCGGGCAGTGGGATGTTTTCGTCGTCACTGAGGTAGATAAATGGCAGATCGACGTTGGCGTGTCTGAGTATCTGGCCGCACTGCGCAATCGATAATTTGGAGTGCACGGCATCGAAGAATGCTAAGTCCCAGTGGCTATCACTGAGTTGCTCCTGCAGCTCTTTGCCGTCGTTAATCAGCTTGCTATGGGCGACCTTGCCGGCGCGGCGAAATGTGCTGATGATGTCTTCAGCATTGTCGTCATTGAAGCCGATAAGCAGCAATTTTATCGCGGAGGTGCGGGCCATAATTCCTCAACATTGACGTCGCCGGGTACGGCGCTTACAAAATATCCCAGAGCTTGTTGAAGTCGCCTTCATTGTCATCGTCGTCATCGCGTTTTGCCACAATACGGTCGACACTGCTTGTTTGTTGCCGGTTGGTGTCTGTGTACGCGAACAGCTTGTATGCCGTTGAGCTGTCGACGATCTCATCGAGTTTTATACGCATAACGTGGCCGGGGCGAATCAGTTCTACCGTCTGCCCCGTTGCGAAGCCAGTGATGTTGGTTAGCATCACCAGGGGGCCGCTGTCCCGACCGGGAATGAGCAGGGCTCGCTGGAAATCTCCTGAAGCCAGGCCAGATTGCATCGCTCTGGCACTGTAGGCCGTTGCCGCGCTCGCAATCACTTCAACGCCCATTTGATGGCTTTCGTCGCTTCTGAGCCAGCGAACAACGGCTATTCGCCAGTTTTCATAGTCGTCAGTTTTTACACCGATAACTTCTCCAGTACGAATCCGGGTCTCAATAGTATCCGGCCACTCAATACGGTATCCGGAGGTGCTGCTGTCCATTAGGCGAGCGCGCTGGTAGTGATAGTGGCTCTCGCTCTTGCCGGTGCCATTTTGGGTCTGGGGCAAGGTATAGGAAATATCTTCGACCGCGGCCCGCTCGCTGCGCCCCTCGTGCCAGTGGTCATTGATATCGTAGTCGCGCGTGTCGCGGCCGCCGCTGCCTGCCCACGGGTCGGAGTTTTGGGGTTTGTTGTTGTACGGGTCTGCTCTCGAACTGGCGTCACTGCCCTCAAGTTCGAACAGCTCAAAGTCTGACTGATTTGCCGCGAAGTAGTGGGTTGGGTTCATTCCCACGGTAATGAGCGCCGTCTCATCGCAGGGAATACGCTCTGCGGCTCGCAGGGTCGCGGCGCTCCAGGCCATGCTCAACTGGCTGAGCACGTGCTCAGGTAGCTTAAATTCAACGCTGAGTTTGCTGCCAGGGATTTTGCTGAGCAACTTGGCGCTGCCGCCTTGCAGGGCGGAGGTGTCGATGCCCAGCCAACCGGGGCTGGGCGCTTTGTCGGCCAGCTCGCGATAGACCGGGGGAGCGTCTTGCTCGGGGTCGAGTAAGAAAACGCAGCTTTCAAGGCGTTTACTGCGCAGTTCAATCTCGCTGCTCCAGTATCGCAAGCCGAAAAAGACTTGTTCGATATAGCGCTGGGAAAGCTGCGAGCAGCGGCTGCAGGCCAAAATGAGTGGTCGTAAATAGGCCTGCTCGACGGTGCCGCCGCCTTGGCTGCGATCATCAATGCGCTGCTTGGTGAGCTTTTGCAGTTGTGCGCTGTGGTAGATGTGGTGGAGGTTTTGCCAAAACCGCCGTGGTGGTGTGCGGTATAGCTGGTAGCTGCGAACCAACACACAGCTGTACTCGGTTAACGCGCGATGCAGGCAGGTTGCCAGCGTCTCTTTAGGTTTGAGCAGTCTGGATTCAAGTTCCAAATTTACAAAGGCTTGGCAGTAGCCGAGTGCCAGCAAGGTATTTAGCGTGTCTGCCAACTGAACGATTTTTTCAGACTTCTCGGGCAGAACAATGGGCTTGTTTAAATAGTGTTGCGAGAGGCCGCGGGTAATGTAATGCACATGGGGGCGAATTTTTTCGAGCACTTCAAAGCGGTCACGACCCTTGCAGCGAACATGGCTGAGCTCACTCAGCGCTTGATACAAACGGCGAGTGGTTTCGCCAAGGTTGGCGCGCGGCAGAGTCTCCAGCCACTTTCCGGCTGCCGATGCCGTCAGGCTGAAGAGGCTGTGTTGGTGCCGGTTAATTTCCGGCAGCGGTACCAGCAGGCTTGGTGTGCTGTTCATGGCATTCCGTTATCAATCGCGATACATCACTTCTGCGATGGTAAATAAGTATATGTTTTTACGCGTTTAATTAGCGTAGCGCAAGTGGCGTCTTGCTGCGCTGGCCGGGCTCCTCGCGAACCAGTCGCGGCACTAAGTAGCCGGGCAGCGAGGCCAATAACTGCTGCATAATTTGTTGCGCTTTGGCATCGTCAACGTGAAAGTGTCCTGCGCCGTTAACCTTGTCCAACACATGCAGATAGTAGGGGAGAACCCCGCAGTCGAACAATTGTTTGCTCAGGCTAGTCAGTGTTTTTGCGCAGTCGTTCACTCCTTTAAGCAGCACGCTCTGGTTGAGAAGCGTGAATCCGGCCCGCTTTAATTCTAGCAGTGCGGTGACAGTGTCGCTGTCGATCTCATTGGGATGATTGGCGTGCACAACGATGACGGTGTGTAATTGCGGCCGCGTCAGGGCATCAATCAGCCCGTGGGTTATTCTCGCTGGTAAAACCAGTGGCAGGCGTGTGTGCAGCCGCAGGGTATTGATTTGTGGCAGGGCCGCCAGGCGGTCAACAAGCTGGTGAAGGTAGTCATCCGGTGCCGACAGGGGGTCGCCGCCGCTTAGAATAACTTCATTTATCTCAGGGTGAGATCTGATATAGTCCAGCGCCGCGCGCCAGTCGTCCTGACTTGCGCGATTGTCGTTGTAGGGAAAGGCGCGGCGAAAGCAGTAGCGACAGTGAACGGCGCAGGCGGGGGTGGTCACCATCAGGACGCGGCCGCGGTATTTGTGGATAAGCCCGGGTACTGGATTGCTGGCCGCTTCCTGCAAGGGGTCATTGCTGTAGCCGGGCTGATCGTTCAGCTCTTGTGCTTGTGGCAATATTTGCAGCAGCAGAGGGTCGCTCCAGTCGCCTGGCTGCATTTTTGCGACAAAGGCCTCGGTGACGCGCAATGGAAAGTCGGCAAGCGCAGTCTGAATATCCGGGCGGTCACCGGGGTCGAGTGCTAACCGCTGCCAGAGCTGTTCCGGGCTGCGGATCATGTCGCGGTATTGCTGTTGCCAATCTGTAGTCTGCCAATGTGGCGCGTTAAGAGGTATCATGTCGCCCTTTTAAAAATACGCTAAAGCCCAGTCGCTGAGGATAATCATGGCCAGCTATTCTACCAATGAATTTCGCTCTGGATTGAAAGTGATGCTCGACGGTGAGCCCTGTTCAATTCTAGACAATGAATTTGTAAAACCCGGAAAGGGGCAGGCGTTCAATCGCGTGAAGCTGCGCAACCTTAACACCGGACGGGTGTGGGAGCGTACGTTTAAATCGGGTGAGTCCCTTGAGGGCGCCGACGTGATGGATCATGAAATGGAATACCTCTACAGCGATGGTGAGTTTTTCCACTTTATGGACCCCACCAATTTCGAGCAGGTACAAGCCGATGAGAAGGCTGTTGGCGATGCCGCTCAATGGTTGAAAGAGCAGGACGTTTGCACCGTGACCCTGTACAACGGCGCGCCCCTGTCGGTGACTCCGCCAAACTTCGTGGAATTGGAAATTGTCGAAACCGATCCCGGCCTGAAAGGCGATACCGCGCAGGGTGGTACCAAGCCGGCCCACCTGAGCACTGGAGCCGTGGTGAAGGTTCCGCTGTTCATCAGCCAGGGTGAAGTGATTCGCGTTGACACCCGCAGCGGTGAATACGTTAGCCGGGTGAAAAGCTAATTGAGAGACTGGCGCCCCAGTGCGTCGATGGCGGCCCTGCGCAGCAGGGCCGCGCTATACGCTGCGCTACGCACCCGCTTTGCCGAGCGCGGGGTGATGGAAGTTGAAACGCCACTGCTGGCCTCTTCGCCGGTAACCGACCCCCATATTGACGCCATTGCCACAGCAAATCCGCTGTCGGGCGACCATCCTTTCTACTTACAGACTTCCCCCGAATATGCCATGAAGCGCCTGCTTGCTGCTGGCAGCGGCGCGATTTTTCAAATCTGTAAGGCGTTTCGTGGCAGCGAGCACGGCGCTCGTCACAACCCTGAATTCACGATGCTCGAGTGGTACGAGCCGGGTGTAGCGCTCGAATCACTGATGGATGAGGTCGCTGCGGTTATTCGCTTGGCCGTTGGCGATAAAGCCGTGGAGCGCATGACTTACCGGTCGGCGTTCTTAAGCGCGGTAGGCCTGGACCCCCATACCGCCAGCCTCGATGCCTTGCGAGACTGTGCCTCACAGCATATGGATATCAACTTCGAGAGCGATGAGCGTGATACCTGGCTGCAGTTGATCATGTCGGCAGTTGTCGAGCCGAGCTTTGACGGCGAGGCTATTACCTTCGTGGTGGATTTTCCCGAGTCGCAAGCCGCCCTTGCCAATATTGCCATTGATGCTCAGGGGCAATCGGTCGCGCGGCGCTTTGAGGCGTTCTGTGGCGGTTTAGAGTTGGCGAATGGTTACGACGAGTTGCGCGACGCCGGTGAGTTGCTGCAGCGCATACGTCGCGATCACCAGCAGCGTAAGGCAAGCGGTCAAACATTGCCGCCGATTGACCGCAACCTGCTGTCGGCGATGCAGGCCGGTTTGCCCGAATGTTGTGGTGTTGCCGTGGGGCTGGACCGCTTATTAATGCTGGCGACAAGCAGCTCGCGCATCGACGAGGTTGTGGCTTTTCCGCTGGACCGGGTGTGATCCAGCGGGGCTTTACACGGGCGCGAAAGCCGACTCGTTGGTTGGGGGCGGGTTTTCTAGCGTCGACGCGCCAGGGCCTCGCCAAGTCGCGTGGGGGTTAGGGCTTCATACTGCTCCAGCCAATCCACTTGGTCTTTGCCGAATAGCAAAATCACCGTTGACCCCAGTTTAAAGCGCCCCATTTCTTCGCCTTTTTGCAGTACGGGTGCGGCTTCAGTTTCCTGGTACTGGCGGGTGGTAATTTCCCGTGGAGGGGGTGCAACCTGGCCCGCCCATACCGTCTCAATGCCCGCGACAATCATGGCGCCCACCAAAATCATTGCCATCGGGCCGGCCTCGGTATCAAAAATACACACCGCCCGCTCGTTACGAGCAAAAAGGCTGCGCACGCTTTCAGCGGTAGTGGTGTTTACTGAAAACAGCTTGCCGGGGATGTAAGTCATGCTGCGCAGGGTGCCGGTGATCGGCATGTGAACACGGTGGTAGTCGCGGGGAGACAGATAAATAGTTGCAAAGCTACCATCGCGAAAGGTTTCGCTGAGCGCCTCGTCGCCACCGAGCAGGGTATTCAGGCTGTAGTCCTGGCCCTTGGCCTGAAAAATACGGCCGTCGTGAATGCGACCTAACTGGCTGATGGCACCGTCCGCTGGGCAGCACAGGGTTTCCGCTTTGTCGTCGATTGGGCGCGCGCCATCGCGCAGCGCGCGGGTAAAAAAGTCATTGAAGTTGGCGTAGTCCTGCGGGCTGTCCGCTGCGGCTTCCTCCATGTTGACCTTGTACTGCCGGATGAATTGGCTGATCAAGATGTTTTTTAGCCAAGGGCTGCGACACTCCGCCAGCCGCCCGACAAGGCGCGACAATAAATGCTGGGGAAGCAGGTGTTGCAGAATAATAAAAACAGTGTTCACGATGTCGCCTCTACATTGGCAGTGTATAAAAGAATGTTCTAGGGAGCGTCGCCGGTGTTGATAGGCGTGTCGTCGCGATTACCCCACTCTCCCCACGAGCCGTCATAGGCCTTGATATGGGGGTAGCCAAGTATCTTCATCAATAGATAGCTCAGGCCCGAGCGGTGATGGGTTTGGCAGTGGGTGATAACGGTGCGGTCACGGGTAATGCCCAGTGCCTGCAACTGGGCTTCCAGTTCGCCAAGGTCTTTCAGGCGGAAGTCATTGTCTTTGTCCATGAGTGCCAGCCAGTCTAGGTTGACGGCGCCGGGAATGTGGCCGCCCCGCGCAGCCAGTACTTTTTCACCGCGATACTCCTCGGCGCTGCGAGCATCCCATATGGCGAGCTGGCTATTGCCAAGAAGGTTGATAAAGCCTTCGATCTCCGCGATTGGCGTGCTGTCAATATGGATGCTGATGTCGCTGCTGGGCACGTCGTGTTCGCCGTTTTCGGTTGGGTGGCCACCGGCTAGCCAGGCGTGCAAACCGCCATTGAGGTAGGAGTAGTTGTGATGGCCAATAGCATCCAGGGTCCAGATCAGGCGTCCAGCCCAGCCGCCGCCTTCGTCGTCGTAGGCAACAACATGGTGTTCGGGGCGGAGCCCGATGCGCGAGAACAGCGCCTGTAGGTCCGCTTCGCGGGGAATTTTACCGACGGCCGGCTTTTCGCCGCGCTGTAGTTCCGAGGGGGCAATATGCACGGCGCCGGGGATATGGTGGCGGAGGTAGTTGTCGCGGCTACTGGTATCAACAATCAGCAAATCTGGCTGGTCAAGCGCGGATACAAGCGCTTCGGTCTCAATAAGTAGTGGTAAGTCACTCATAGCGTTCCCTCCTGTTTCGGCGGATTGTAACAGCTAGCGCGGCGGTGCTGCGATGCCTCTGTCGCAGCAGTTCCTGAGCTCGCCGCTGCCGTTAATCGCCGCTTATGCTGGCAATAATTTGTTGGTAGCTGGCGAAGCGCTGCGCAGTGATGTCACCGCCCTCGACAGCCTCGCGAAGCGCGCAGCCCGGTTCCTGTTGGTGCTGGCAATCTCGAAAACGGCACAGGCCGATAAACGGCCGGAATTCTTTAAACCCTTGCAGAACCTGCTCTGGCTCAAGGTTCCACAGCGCAAACTCACGAATTCCCGGTGAGTCGATCAAGCTGCCGCCGCCGGGAAAGTGGTAAAGCCGCGCGGTTGTGGTGGTGTGGCGCCCCTTGGCTGTGGCCTCTGAGAGTGCGCCGACTCGGCTGTCAGTGCCGGGTAATAAGGCGTTGACGAGCGAGGATTTGCCGACACCAGACTGGCCGACAAAGGCACTGATATGGCCGTCCAGCAGCGCTTTTAAGTCGCTGAGGCCGCCTTCACTGGCGCAGGACGCGGTGAGCACGTCGTAGCCGATGTCGCGATAGCGCTGCACCATGTTGAGTAAGCTGGCGTTGCCCTCCGGGTCGATGAGGTCTGACTTATTAAGCAGCAGTACCGGCGTAATATCACTGTGTTCTGCCGCGACAAGGTAGCGATCGATCAGATTGGCGTGGGCCATCGGCTCGGGCGCAATTACGATAACAATACGGTCAATATTGGCGGCGACAGGCTTTAAACGATTGAAGTTGTCGGGCCGGGACAGTAGTGACCGGCGAGGTTCGCGAGCAACCACTACGCCAGTGGGCTTGCCCGGTCGCCAGATGACCTGGTCACCAGTGACCAAACCGTCGATATTACTGCGGACGTGACAGCGCTGCTGTTCGCCGGTTTGTCCTTCAACATCCAGCTGTTGGCCGAAGTGACTGACAACAATGCCGGTTTGTTCGTCACCCAGCTCGCCCTCGCTCAACGCTGCCTCAGTATCGGCGGCCCTGCGGCGTGCGCGTTCGCTGCGTTCAGATTGAATTTTTTCTATGCGCCATCTCTGCTGGCGGCTTATTCGGCGTTTACTCATGCCCGACCCTGCGTGAACAGCGCTCATATTAACGTATGAGCTGTTACAATCCAGCAGATACTGCCCGGTAAGGGAGATTTCTGTTCTGTGGAGGTGAGGCAATGTCCAAGGCGATGAATTTAATCTGGATTGATCTGGAAATGACCGGTCTGGATACTCAGAACGATCACATTATTGAAATTGCCACAATCGTGACCGACCCGGAGCTGAATACGCTGGCCGAAGGGCCGGTATTGGCGATCCATCAAAGCGATGAAGTGCTGGCGGGTATGGATGAGTGGAACACGGCTCAGCACGGGCAGTCAGGGCTTATCAAGCGCGTGAAGGAAACCTGCATGACGGTGGCGGAGGCCGAGCGGCTGACGCTGGAGTTCCTCGATAAGCATGTCGATAAGGGCGCCTCGCCGATGTGTGGCAACAGCATCTGCCAGGACCGGCGATTTCTGGCGCGTGAAATGCCCAAGCTGGAGGCGTATTTCCACTACCGCAATCTCGATGTCAGTACGCTCAAAGAGTTGGCGCGGCGCTGGCGCCCCGAGCTGATGAGTGGCCTGAGCAAAAAAGCCAGCCACTTGGCGCTGGATGATATTCGCGACTCAATTGCCGAGCTGAAATACTACCGGGAGCATTTTCTTCGTCTTCAGTAATTGCTGGAAAATCCCAGCTTCTCAATACTATTTCGAAGCTTTTCGAACCCGTTTAAGTAAAACCACGTATTAAATAATGTATGTCAGTCGCGTTGACTGGCAACAGAACCAAGCATCGTTGAAAAGCTCTGCTATGTTGCTATTAGTGCAGCGAATTGTCGGGCGCAACAGTGTTGGTGAAAACAATAATACGTGGGGACCACAATGAAAAAACTCCTTCCTTTAAGCATAGCGGCTGCGCTGGCGTTGCCGGTGCATGCTGACGTCAGCTACAGCAATTTATACATCTTCGGCGACAGCCTGTTAGATAGCGGCAACCTCGGGTTGCGATTTACCAACCGCGTGGGCGATGGCAATGGCGACTTCACCGTCGGAGACTATGCGCGTATTGCGCCGCAATATCTGGGCGAAGCCTTAACGCTGCTCAGTGCGCCGGCCGCTGCGGGTGGCACAAACTGGGCGGTCGGTGGCTATGAAACCGCAGATATACTCAACTCAATTAACGGCACGGGTCTGGCGCTACCGGCCGGCGGTGCGGTTGCACGTCAGGCTTTTCTCAATGAGACCCCGCGTATCGACCCCGATGCATTGGTGCTAATTGATGGCGGTGGTAACGACTTTTTAAACGGCACGGCCACTGATCAGGCGTCTATTATTAATTCAGCGCGCACGCTGCTTGCGGCTGCACAAGCGCTGAGTGACGCCGGGGCGAACTATATTCTGTTCGCTAACTTGCCAGACCTCGGTCAGACGGCGGCATTGCAGGCTCAGGACCTCGGTGCGCCGGGCAGTGCGGCGGCCGCCTCGGCAGGTGCTGCCGGCTATAACAGTGCGCTGGAGGCATTTTCTGCTTTTGGCAGCGCGAACCTCGTTCCCGTCGATCTGGCGGGGTTGATCAGCTACGTTTCCGATAATGCCGAGGCCTTTGGCTTCGTCAGCGGCACCAACCCCGCGTTTGGGCCGCTGGCTGGCTTCGATCAGCGTTATATGTGCTTTGACGATTCAGGCAATGACTGTGTTGAGCACCCGATATTCGGCATTGATGGCAGCAACCCCAACCCGGATGTGCTGATCTTCAATGACGGCGTGCACCCCACGGCGCAGATGGGGGCAATTACGGGTGACTACCTCATTAGCGTAGTGAATGGCCCGCAAGACGTTGGCCTGATTCCGGAGCTCGGTTTGGACATTGTGCGCAGTCAGCGCGGTGCAACAACGGAATTGCGGCGCCAGCAGCAGGCCTCTCCGGGCGAATCGCGGTGGACGATCAGCGGTGTCGGCCTGGACGCAGAGCGCGTTGCTGAAAATGATAGCCGCAGCTTGAATATCGGTTTTAGCAGCCCCTTGAGTGAGCAGCTCGACTCTGCGGTGGTGCTCAGTTTTGGCGATCACGAGTCAGAATCCGCGCGCACGGATTTTTCGGCGACGAGTGTTGGGCTTAGCGGCCTGTTGAGCTATCGCGATGGCGGTTGGTTGTTGCAAGGTGCCGCGGGCTTGAGCGTGGTGGATTACGACAGCCTCGACCGGGACGTCAAGCTGGGGCCGCAGACCTTAACGGCCAAAGGTGGCACGAATGGTTTCGGCTGGCATCTCGATGGCCTGCTTAGCTACGAAGTTCTTGGCGACAGTAGTATCTCACTGCGGCCCGCTGTTGGCTGGCGTTGGATGAAAGCTGAAGTTGATAGCTATCGTGAATCGGGTGCGGCGGTGGCCAATACCGAGTGGGGTGAGCAGCGCCGCGACAGCCAGGTATTCCGAGCCGGGCTGTTGGCAGGGGTGGCACTGGGCGACGGTGTGCGCGGCTTTGCCGAAGTGTTTGCAGCGACGGAAATGGAAGATCATGACGAGACGGTAACCGGGCGCAATCGCAATCTCGGTTTCGGTGATTATCAAATGCCGTCGTATCGTGAGGATGGCGAAGATTACGTCGAGGCCAGTGTCGGCATCAGCGCGGCACTGGGTAGCTCCCGTATTGCGGCCAGTGTTGAGTACAGTGACGAGGCAGAAGGTCGGGAAGCACTGATCTTCAGTTTCTCGCGCCCGCTATAAACTCAGTGTGAGTGGGCCAGGGTGTCGGTGTGTTGTTGCCGCGCCAGGGCCCAGTCGATATGTTCAGCGGCCATGGGTTCTGCCTGTGGCCGCTGTTTTTTTAGGCCGGCAACAATGTCAGGGTTGAACGGTGCATTGCCAAGACCGACAGCGAGGTTGCGCAGCCAGCGTTGGTAGCCGATGCGCCGTATCGGCGAGCCCGCTGTGCGGCTCAGAAATTCCTCTTCGGTCCAAAGAAACAGGTCGAGCAGCTCGCGGTCATCTAATTGATGGCGAGGGGCGAAGTCCGGCTCGCTGGTTGGCTGGGAAAATTTATTCCACGGGCATACCAATTGGCAGTCGTCGCAGCCGAAGACGCGGTTGCCCATCGCGGGTCGCAAGTCCTCTGGAATGGCGCCCTTTAGCTCGATAGTTAAGTAGGAAATACAGCGTCTGGCATCGACTTGATAAGGGGCGACGATGGCCTGTGTTGGGCAGTCGTCCAAGCAAGCTTGGCAGCTGCCGCAGTGGCCGGTTTCCTGCGGCGGATCGATGGGAAGGGCGAGATCTGTGTAGATTTCTCCCAGAAAGAACCACGAACCTGCCCGCGAATTAATAAGCATTGTGTTCTTGCCGATCCACCCCAAGCCGGCCTGCTCAGCGAAGCCGCGTTCCAACACCGGCGCACTATCGACGAAGGCCCGCTGTTGCTGGCCTCCTAAGCGGTCAGCGAGCTGTGCCAGTCGTTTGCGAATCAGCTTGTGATAGTCGCGGCCCAGCGCGTAGCGAGAAATATAGGCCTTGTCAGCTTGCTTGAGTATTTGCAGTGCATCGCTGGCCTCCGGCCGGTAATCCATGCGTGCACTGATGACGCGCAGTGTACCGGGGAGCAGGGATTCAGGGGCGCGGCGCAGGGACTCCCGCTCTGCCATGTAGTGCATCTCTCCGTGAAAGCCCTTTGCAAGCCACTGCGTCAGCCGTTCAGCGTGGTGTGAAGGCTCCGCCGGGCCAATGCCGATGTGGGCAAACCCCAGCTCCTTCCCCCACTGTTTTAGCTGTGTGGCGAGGTCGGCCAGGGCCTCTGGGCTGAGTACTTTGCTCATGGGCTGCCTGCAAAATGGATGCGCGCTATCATGGAAGGATATTCTACACGCCTGGGAGCGGGAAATGGATCGATCAATGCGTGCGGCGGCTGGGTCTTTGGCTCTGTACACAGCGGAGCAGGTGCAGGAGTTTGATCGAAAAGCGATCGCTGCCGGTACGCCGGGCTTTGAATTGATGCATCGGGCCGGGGCGGCAGCATTCGCCTGTTTGCAGCAGCGCTGGCCTCAGCATAGTCCTATCGATATTTTTTGCGGTGGCGGTAATAACGGTGGCGATGGCTATATCGTGGCCGCGTTGGCGGCCCAGTCGGGGATGGCGGTGCGCTGCTGGGCCTTCAGCGAAACCTCTCGGGGAGACGCCAATATTGCGAGGGAGTTGGCTTGCGACGCCGGGGTGAATGTACAGCTGTGGGACGGGCAGTCGCCGGCAGCCGGTGCGGTGGTTGTGGACGCCTTGCTCGGTACTGGATTTTCAGGGCCGCTGCGGGGGCAGTACCGGCACGCAATCGAGGCGATTAATGCCGCTGGCTGCCCCGTGCTGGCAATCGACGCGCCCTCGGGCCTGAATTGCGATACCGGGATGCACGAAGGTTTAGCGATCAAGGCGTCGCTAACGCTGAGTTTTATCGCCTGGAAGCAGGGCTTGTTTACCGGGCTGGCCAGTCAGCATTGCGGCGCGTTGCGTCTCGATGGACTCGGCATTGAGGCGCGTATATTTGAGCACACTGAGCCGTCAGCCTGGCGCACAGATGTGGATGCCGAATTGCGCCAGTGGGGGCAGCGCCCCGTCGCCGCGCACAAGGGGATGTATGGCCACGTCTTGGTTGCGGGTGGCGACTACGGCACAGCCGGGGCAGTGGTGTTGGC
Organism: uncultured Spongiibacter sp.; assembly: GCF_964011655.1. Classification (NCBI taxonomy): domain Bacteria; kingdom Pseudomonadati; phylum Pseudomonadota; class Gammaproteobacteria; order Cellvibrionales; family Spongiibacteraceae; genus Spongiibacter; species uncultured Spongiibacter sp. The sequence continues at coordinate 34,321 of NZ_CAXGPO010000028.1, forward strand.
TGCCTCGGCGGCGGCGCGCTGCGGCGCGGGGCTGGTCTCTTGTGTAACGCGACCAGAGCACGTGGCGCCGCTGTTGTCGCAGCGCCCGGAGGTCATGGCATACCCGGGGGCGGATGCACAGGCATGGGCTGAGGCATTGGGGCGAGCTTCGGTGCTCGCTGTTGGGCCCGGCCTTGGGCAGCAGGTGTGGGGCAAGACCTTGCTCGATGATTGTCTGCAAGCGCAGGCCCCCTTATTGCTTGATGCCGATGCACTCAATATTCTCGCTGCCGATGCTACCCGCTTCGACGAGCAATGCGCCCAGCAGCCAGATAGAATTCGCGTCATGACGCCTCACCCAGGAGAGGCGGCGCGCCTGTTGAAATGTTCTGTTGCTGAGGTGCAAGCAGACCGGTTTAGCAGTTGCAAGGCCCTGGCCAAGCGCTATCGGGCGGTGGTGTTGTTGAAGGGGGCGGGCACGGTTATTAGCGACGGCGTGACCTGCTGGGTGAATGAAGGGGGAAATCCCGGAATGGCCAGCGGTGGAATGGGGGATGTGTTGAGCGGTATGATCGCGGCCCTGCTCGCTCAGCACCTCGACGCCGTTACTGCTTGCCGGCTTGCGGCGGCGTTGCATTGCCGCGCGGCCGATAGAGCGGCACAACACGGTGAGCGAGGCTTACTGGCGATGGACTTAGTGGCGCAATTGCGCGGAGTGATGAATGGACATTGAAATTCAGCTGGCAAACGAAGCTGAAACCGTTGCCGCGGGTGAGCGTTTGGGTCGCTGTCTGGAAATGGCAACGGTGGTTTATCTCGACGGCGATCTCGGTGCGGGTAAAACCACCTTTTGCCGGGGTGTCCTACATGCCTATGGACACACCGGGGCCGTGAAGAGCCCAACATATACACTGGTTGAGCCCTATGAGCTTGCCACTGTCACGGTTTATCACTTTGATTTATACCGTTTAGGCGACCCGGAAGAGCTCGAGTATATGGGGCTTCGAGACTATTTTTCCGACGACAGCATCGCGTTAATTGAATGGCCGGAGCGCGGCGCGGGTGTTTTGCCAAGCCCGGATATACAGGTTAACATCGAACAACAGGGAGTCGGTCGCCGCCTTGTTGTGCAAGCTCTCAGTGAGCGTGGCCGTCGCATCGTTACGCAGATAAAAGCGCTATGAAACCCATCCATATTGTTGTTCTGTTCTGGACTATGCTGGTCGCCACGCTGAGCAGTGCAGCAGAGGTGCGCGACGTTCGCTTTTGGCGGGCGCCGGACCATAGTCGAGTGGTCTTCGATCTGTCTGCTCCCGTTAGTCATGAAGTCATTACCCTCGATAAGCCCGACCGACTGGTTGTTGACCTCTCTAAAGCGCGGTTCAATGTGGGCGGCGCCATTCCCGAATTTGAAAACAGCCCCATCGTGCGCTTGCGTCACGCGGAGAAGCCGGATGGCAAGCTGCGGGTGGTGTTCGATCTGAGTAAAAGTGTGCAGGTCCGCAGTTTTTTGCTGCCCGCCAGCGCCGGCCAAAGTGACCGCTTGGTTGTCGATTTTCTCGACCAGCAACGCGGCACTGAGCCCACGGTAGTCAAAAGTGTTGAGCAAAGCTCCCAGCGCGATGTGGTCATTGCCATTGATGCCGGGCACGGCGGCGAAGACCCGGGCGCCATTGGGCCAGGCAGGCTGCAGGAAAAAGATGTGGTTTTCCGCATCGCTAAGAAGCTTGAAGCCAAGTTTAAAAGCAAGCGCGGTTATCGCGTAGTGATGATTCGCGACGGTGACTACTATGTGGGATTGGCGAAGCGGCGGCAGCTTGCGCGCAAGGCGCAGGCGGATTTCTTTGTATCGATTCACGCCGACGCGTTTACCCATTCCAGCGCCAATGGCAGTTCGGTGTATGCCCTGTCCAAGCGCGGGGCTACCAGTGCATCGGCGCGAATCCTCGCCAAGCGTGAGAACCAGGCTGACTTGGTGGGCGGAGTCAGTTTGTCTGACAAAGACCATGTGCTGGCCGGCGTGCTGACCGACCTTTCGATGACCGCGACCCTTGATGCGAGCCTGAGTGTTGGCGCGCAACTATTGGGCGAAATGGGCAAAATTTCCCGGCTGCATAGCAAGCGCGTTGAGCAGGCGGGTTTCGCGGTGTTGAAGTCCCCCGATATTCCGTCTCTGCTCGTTGAAACCGGGTTTATTTCCAACCCCGGTGAGGCCCGCAAGCTCAAGACCAGCCGCTACCAGAATCAAATGGCGCAAGCGATATTCGAAGGTATCGACCGCTATTTTCGCGAGAGCCCGCCGCCCGATACCTACTTTGCTGCGGTGAAGCGCGGCGATGCCGCCAAGCCTAAAGGGGCGAGAGAATACGTGATTGCCAGCGGCGACACACTGTCGGCCATTGGCGCGCGTCACAACATCAGCGTTGCTGACCTCCAGCGTCACAACGGTTTATCCGGCAGCAGTATTCGCGTCGGTCAAAAAATCCAAATACCAGCGACAAAATGACCCATATCAGATTGCTCGACCCTCGCCTGGCAAACCAAATTGCCGCCGGCGAGGTGGTAGAACGCCCAGCCTCTGTTGTAAAAGAATTGGTGGAAAACAGCCTCGACGCTGGTGCGCGCCGTATCGACCTTGAGGTTGAAGATGGCGGCGTTAAGCTTATCCGCGTTCGCGATGACGGTAGCGGTATCGCGAAAGACGATCTGCCGTTGGCGCTAAGTCGCCATGCCACCAGTAAAATAGCGGAATTAAGCGACCTGGAATCTGTGGCGAGCTTGGGATTTCGCGGCGAGGCCTTGGCGAGTATCAGCTCGGTGTCGCGGCTATGCCTTAGCAGTGCCACCGAAGATGCAGAGAGCGCCTGGGCGGCGCGATCGGAAGGGCGTGATATGAGCGCGGTGCTCGAGCCAGTGGCCCACCCGCGCGGTACCACCGTTGAGGTGCGCGACTTATTTTTCAACACGCCCGCGCGGCGCAAGTTTCTGCGCACCGAAAAGACGGAGTTCGGGCACCTGGATGAGGTGATGAAGCGGCAGGCGCTGGGGCGCTTTGACGTGGGCTTTTCACTGCGCCACAACGGCAGGGCCGTGCACAGTTTAAAGCCAGCTGCCAGTCAGCTGGAACAAGAACGCCGTTTGGCGGCAGTCTGTGGCCCGGCGTTTATGGAAAATGCGCTGTTCATCGACCGCTCTGCGATCGGTTTGCGCCTGTGGGGCTGGGTCGCCTTGCCGGGATTTTCGCGCAGTCAGGCGGACTTGCAACATTTCTATGTGAATGGTCGCTATATTCGCGATCGCCTTGTCGCCCACGCGGTGCGCCAGGCATACCGCGACGTGCTGTTTCACGGTCGTCACCCTGCTTTTGTGCTCTACCTGGAGCTCGATCCCGCATTGGTCGATGTCAACGTGCACCCCACCAAGCACGAAGTGCGCTTTCGCGACGGGCGCAGTGTTCACGACTTTATTTTCCGCACCTTACATAAAACCCTTGCCGATGTGCGCCCGGATACCGTGGCACAAAATGCCGCGCTGCCTGGCAATACCGCCGAACCCCTGCGGGATATGCCCCAACAGCAGTCGGCGATGCCCTTGCGCGAAGCGGAGGGTGGTGCGCCGTCAACCGCGCCGACCCCGCCAATGCACAGCGGCGGCTATCAAAGCCAAAATGCCTTCGCGCCGGGCAGGGTTGCCGATCAGGTACCGGCCTACCAGCGCTTGCAAGAGCCGATGGGGGGGAGCCCGGATGCGGAAATTCCGCCCCTGGGCTACGCCTTGGCTCAGTTAAAAGGGGTGTATATCCTGGCCGAAAACGCCGAGGGCATGGTGTTGGTGGACATGCATGCAGCGCATGAGCGCATTACCTACGAGCGCATGAAAGCAGCCCGAGAGGGCGAGGGCCTGCGTAGTCAGCCACTGTTGGTGCCGCAGAGCCTGGCGGTCAGTGAGCGCGAGGCCGACTGTGCAGAACAGCACGCGGCGGTTTTCTCCGAGCTTGGTTTGTCGGTGGAACGGGCGTCGACAGAGTCCCTGGTGGTCAGGGAGTTGCCGGTTATGCTGGCAAACAGTCAGGTGGAACAGCTGGTGAGGGATGTGATTGCCGACCTGTTGGAATATGGCAGCTCTGACCGCATTGCCGCCCATATCAATGAGATCCTCTCCACGATGGCCTGTCACGGCTCGGTGCGCGCGAATCGCCGCCTGACTATCCCGGAAATGAACGCTCTGCTTCGCGACATGGAAGCCACCGAGCGCAGTGGCCAGTGCAACCATGGGCGCCCCACTTGGGTGCAAGTGGGGTTGGCTGAACTCGATAAGTGGTTTCTGCGTGGCCGTTGATCAGTTACCGCCGGCCTTATGTTTGATGGGGCCGACCGCCTCCGGCAAAACCGATCTTGCAATGGCGCTGTGCGACGAGTTGCCCTGTGAGTTGATCAGTGTGGACTCGGCATTGGTTTATCGCGGCTTGGACATTGGCAGCGCTAAGCCTAGTGCCGATGAGTTGGCCAGATACCCCCATGCCCTTATTGATATCTGCGAGCCCAGTCACGCTTATTCGGCGGCGGAGTTTCGTCGCGATGCGTTGCGCGAAATGCAGCGAATACAGGATGGCGGGCGCATCCCCCTGCTGGTTGGGGGAACCATGTTGTACTTCAAGGCCTTGCTCGAAGGGCTCGCCGATATGCCCGCCGCTGACGCTGCAGTGCGCGCCGAGATAGCGCTGATGGCCGAAGAGGGAGGCTGGCCGGCTGTGCACGCCGAATTGGCGAGAGTCGACCCGGAAAGCGCGGCCCTTATTCACCCCAATCACAGTCAGCGCCTAAGTCGAGCTCTGGAGGTTTATCGCGTCAGCGGGGTTACGATGACTGAGTGGCGCGCGCGCCAGCAGGCGGTCGCCCTGCCCTGGCATTGTCATCAGTTTGCCATCGCACCGTCCGATCGGCTCGAGCTGCACCGCCGTATAGAGCTGAGGTTGCAGCACATGTTCGAGCACGGTTTTGTCGATGAAGTGCGGGCATTAATGGCGCGCGGTGACCTGACAGATGACTTGCCAGCTATGCGCGCGGTGGGTTATCGGCAGGTGTGGCAGTACCTGCGCGGTGATTTCGACCTTGATACGGCCTTTGAAAAAGCGTTGATCGCGACCCGGCAGTTGGCAAAACGTCAAATGACCTGGTTGCGCGCGTGGCCGGAGCTGTGTTGGCTCGATACGAATGCCAGCAGAGACCAGCAATTAAAAACGGTTATAAGGGCGCTCGGCAATGCTATAAGCGATTGACTTGCGGTATACTGCCAACTAATTACTTTGATGCGCGAACTTGTTCTATCCTAAGTAGTCAACAACTTGCATCTTTTCTCGATTTTTTTGGCCCACGTTGGGCGACAAGGAGGCTTACCATGTCAAAAGGGCATAGCTTACAAGACCCTTATCTGAATATTCTTCGCAAGGAACGGATTCCCGTATCCATTTACCTGGTAAATGGTATTAAGCTGCAGGGACAGATTGAGTCCTTCGATCAGTTTGTTGTCTTGCTGAAGAATACGGTAAGCCAGATGGTCTACAAGCACGCGATTTCCACCGTCGTGCCCTCTCGTGTTGTTCGCCTGCCGAT